>CASFXO010000433.1 GCA_949298665.1 uncultured Lentisphaeria bacterium | reverse complement strand
TGCTTACCCTCGGCCACGGGCCTCGGGTACCTGCTTCGCAGGACCGCTGCTTTCCGGGGCCCCCGCTCTACGGTGCTCCGTCCGGCTCCGCCGTACTCGCACCTTCGAGTATGGTCGTTTGGTTTTTTAGTTTTTACGTTGCTTACCCTCGGCCACGGGCCTCGGGTACCTGCTTCGCAGGACCGCTGCTTTCCGGAGGCCCCGCTCTACGGTGCTCCGTCCGGCTCCGCCGTGCTCGCACCTTCGAGTATGGTTGTTTGGTTTTACTTTTTGTTGCTTACCGTTGCTCAACGACTGCGCGTTGCGCTCGCTTCGCGTCGGCCACGGGCCTCGGGTACCTGCTCCGCAGGACCGCATCAGAATAATCTGGAGGCTCTCGATCTTCTCGCCGACAAAAGAAGCATGTCGCGTGCCAAATTGAAAATAAAGATTTCAAACAGTCCCGGGATAATCATATAACTAATTTACCGTCAATGAAATCAATATTTTTCAAGTTTTTTCCATTGTCTCCACTGTCTTCAATCAGCCAATCGAATGTTTTACATTTTTGTAAAAAACAAGATACAGTTATGGCAATTTTTGTAAAAACAAGGCATGTCCGCATGACTGCTCTGCTGGTGAATGTGAGCTCAATACACCATTTTTTTGAATTGGCATGGAATCTGCTTCTTCACCCACCGAACCCATAGACGACAGGAGACCAACTCATGAGTCAACAACATCAACAGCAATCGCCGCCCCTGCTCCCGGCAGTTCCTCCGACGGAACGGGGCCTGTATCGTTCCGAATATGAACACGACGCCTGCGGGGTCGGACTCGTCGCCGACTTGAATGCCCGTCCGTCCCGCCGGATTGTGGAAATGGGATTGGAGGTATTGCGCAGACTTATGCATCGCGGCGCCGCCGGAAGCGATCCGGAAACCGGAGACGGCGCCGGCATTCTGGCGTCGATCCCCGACGCCTTTTTCCGCGCCCGTGTCCCGTTCGAACTCCCGGAAGCCGGTAACTACGCCGTAGCCATGCTCTTCGACGGTGAAGCGGAAACCGCCGCCGTCGAAGCGGAAATCCGGGTTCGCGGTCTGGCCTTTCTCGGCTGGCGGGAAGTCCCGGTCAATCCCGATGCCATCGGCGCCGCCGCCAGACGAACGCAACCGCTCATCCGTCAGTGTTTCGTCGGCATAGGCCAGTCCGCGGACCGTGGGGACTTCGACCGGCGGCTTTTCGTCGTGCGCCGTATATTGGAAAAACGCTTCCCGCATCTGACCTTCTGCAGTTTTTCCCGCACTGCGATCGTCTACAAAGGTCTGATGCTGGCCACACAGCTGGAGAATTTCTATCCCGATCTGGCGGATCCGCTCTTCGCGGCGCCTCTCGTACTGGTGCACCAGCGCTTCAGTACCAACACCTTCCCCTCCTGGCCGCTGGCCCATCCCTTCCGTTATCTCGCCCACAACGGCGAAATCAACACCATCAAGGGAAATCTCAATCAGCAGCGCTCCCGCGAACCGCTGCTGGCCAGTCCGCTCTTCGGCGACGATCTGGCCGAATGCCTGCCGTCGATCGATGCTCCCGTCAGCGACTCCGCCGCGCTGGACCGAATGCTCGAACTGCTGGTCCTGTCCGGTCGGAGCCTCCCGCATGCCATGCTGATGCTGATGCCGCAGGCGTGGGGTGCCAAATATCATCTGGGCCGGGACGTCCGGGCGTTCTTTGAATACCATTCGGCGCTGATGGAACCGTGGGACGGCCCGGCCGCAGTAGCCTTTTCCGACGGTGTCAACGCCGGTGCCATGCTGGACCGCAACGGGTTGCGTCCGGCCCGTTACGCGCTGACCGACGACGGTGTTTTCGTACTGGCTTCCGAAAGCGGCGTTCTGGATCTCCCGGTGGAACACATCGTCCGCCGCGGCCGCCTCCGTCCCGGTGAAATGATCTGGTGTGATCTGGAACACCACCGGCTGGTCGGCGACCGGGAAATCAAAAACACTCTGGCCCGGCAGGCCCCCTATCGCCGCTGGATCGAGGAAAACCGCATCTCGGTTCACGGTCTCTTCGACTCGGTGACTCCGCCGCCGCCGATGGCGGACCTGCAACGGCATCTGCGGCTCTTTCACTGGAGCCGCGAAGACGTCGAGGTCATCGTCAAACCGATGGCGCAGACCGGCTATGAACCGGTCGGTTCCATGGGCAACGACAGTGCGCTGGCGGTCTTTTCCCGGCATCATCCGCTGCTTTACAATTATTTCAAACAACTGTTCGCCCAGGTGACCAATCCGCCGATCGACCCGATTCGCGAGGAACTGGTCATGAGTCTGGTCACCTACATCGGCAATCACGGCAACATTCTTTCGGAAACCCCCGAACACGCCCGGCTGATCAAACTGCCCCGCCCGATTCTGACCGACGAGGATCTGCAACGACTGACGCATGTGCATGTGGACGGCTTCCGCTCGACCACACTGTCGATGGGCTGGCAGGGGGATTTGCACGAGGCATTGCGTCTGCTGGCGCAACGGGCGTTGGAAGAAGTTCGCGCCGGACGGCGGATCCTCATCCTTTCGGATCGCGACCTTCCAGCCGGGGAGGATCCGCTCCCGGCGCTGCTGGCCCTGGGGGCGGTTCACCGCGCCCTGGTCGAAGCCGGTCTCCGACCCCCGGTCGGGCTGATCGTTCAATCCGGCGAAGTCCGGGAGGTGATGCACTACAGTCT
>CASFXO010000432.1 GCA_949298665.1 uncultured Lentisphaeria bacterium | reverse complement strand
TCATTGTCGGATTGCGGACCCAGGTGCTTGAAAAAGCCCGACTTTATCATCGCTCCCGCTGTAAAAAGTTCAATCCGGGTGTATATTATTTAATCAATTGTTTTTTCGCGATTCCGGAGGTGCCGCAAAAATGCGCGTCTTGTTCGTCTGTACCGGCAACAGTTGCCGGAGCCCGATGGCCGAAGCCTACTTCGCCCACCTCTGCCGGAATGCCGGGCGCGGCGACCTCGAAGCGCTTTCCGCCGGGACGTCGGCCTGGGCCGGTATGCCGGCTTCGGCCCCGGCCATGGCCGCGATGGCGGAAATCGGCGTGGATTTGACCGCATTCCGCAGTACCCGCCTGACACCCGAGTTGATCGATTCGGTCGATCTGGTGGTGGCGATGAGCGCCTCCCACCGTCGCGCGGTTCTGGCGCTGGCTCCGGATGCGGCGGGCAAAACCCGGCTGTTGCTGGGCGGCGCCGACGTGCCGGACCCGTTCGGCGGATCGGTGGCGGAGTACCGGGCGGTATTCGCCGTCATGCGTCCGGCACTGGACCGGCTGGCCGGGGAGCTGTTGCTGACGGCATGAACGACCGGAACGGCCGGTCCTGCAGGATATGTTGCATCGATAATGGATTTCCGATGATTAGGATATGAAGGAGATGGAGTCATGAACAGTCTGGATTTCGACCCGAAGCATGTAACGCTGGCGATCGGTGCCGATCACGGCGGATTTGAACTCAAGCAGCAGCTGGCCGCCGATCTGCAGGCCTCCGGCATCACGGTTCTGGATTGCGGCCCGAAGACGTTCGACCCGGCAGACGATTATGAAGTGTTCGGCGCCGCGGTGGGTTGGGCCATGGTTCGCGGAAAAGCGGATTGCGGGATTCTGATCTGCCGTTCCGGTTTCGGGATGGCGATGGCGGCCAACCGGTTCCACGGCGTGCGCGCGGCGGTGGTTTCCAGTACCGGAGACGCCAGACTCTCCCGGCTGCACAATGCGTCCAACGTGCTGGTCCTTTCCGGGGACCGCATGGATTTCGCGGCCGCGGTGGAGATCGTGCGCGAATGGCTCGGCACCCGGTTCAGCGACGAGGAACGCCATGCCCGCCGGCTGCGGCATCTGGAAGCGGTGACCTATGACGACATTGCCGCGCTGCGTGACGCCGATCCGGTCATCGCCGGACTGATCGACAAGGAAGCGGCCCGTCAGGAAGAGGGTATCGAGCTGATCGCCTCCGAAAACTTCACCAGCTGCGCCGTCCGCGCCGCTCAGGGCTCGGTGCTGACCAACAAGTACGCCGAAGGCTACCCCGGGAAACGTTATTACAACGGCTGCGAATTCATCGACGAAATCGAATCCATCGCCATTGAGCGCGCCTGCAGGCTGTTCGGGGCGGAAGCCGCCAACGTCCAGCCGCATGCCGGTAGCCCCGCCAACCAGGCGGTGTACATGGCGCTGATCAAACCGGGCGACACGGTGCTGGCCATGAGTCTGGACCACGGCGGGCACCTGACGCACGGACATCCGCTGAACTTTTCAGGCATGCTGTACAACATCGTGCCGTACGGCGTCAATCGCGAAACGGAATGCATTGATTATGACGAGGTGGAACGTCTGGCCGTCACCCACAAGCCGGCCATGATCATCGCCGGCGCCAGCGCCTATCCCCGGGTGATTGATTTCGCCCGGCTCCGTGCCATCGCTGATCTGGTCGGCGCCAGGCTGTTCGTGGACATGGCCCACATCGCCGGGCTGGTGGCGGCGGGAGAACACCCCAACCCCGTGCCGTACTGCGACGTGGTCAGTACCACCACGCACAAGACGCTGCGGGGGCCGCGTTCCGGGCTGATCCTCTGCCGGGAAGAACACATCAAGGCGATCAATTCCCGGATTTTCCCGGGGTTGCAGGGGGGGCCGCTGGAACATGTGATCGCCGCCAAGGCGGTCTGCTTCGCCGAAGCCATGACGCCGGCCTTCAAGGCCTACCAGCATCAGATCCGGCTCAATGCCGCGAAGCTCTGTTCGGAACTCGCGGCCCGGGGCTTCCGGATCGTTTCCGGCGGCACGGACAACCACCTGATGCTGATCGACCTGCGGCCGAAGGGGGCGACCGGAAAAGCGGTGGCCAACGCGCTGGATCTGGCGCGGATCACCGTCAACAAGAACATGATTCCCTTCGATCCGGAAAAGCCGTTCGTCACCAGCGGCATCCGGGTCGGTACGCCGGCGGTGACCACGCGCGGCATGAAGGAAGCCGAAATGGTGCGGATCGCCGATTTCATCGAGCGCGGGGTGGCGCTGCGCGACGACGAGGCCGGGCTGCGCCGGCTCGGTGAAGAGGTCCGGGAATTCGCCACGGCGTTTCCGCTGCCGCATTTCTGAGCGGGTGGAACGGATTGTGAGGTTAAACAATGATTGACATCAAATTGCTTCGCGAACACGCGGATCTGGTCCGGGCGAACATGATCCGCCGTAAATGTCCCACGAACTTCGATTCGCTCATCGAAATCGACAACGCCTGCCGGACGCTTCAGACCGAAGTGGAAAACCTGCGGGCCGAACGCAACCGGCTGAGCAGGGAATGCCGTACCAACCCCGAAGTGCGGGAGACGGTGCGCCGGTTGAAGGATGAGCTCGGCAACAAGGAGGCGGTGCTGGCCCGCCAGCAGACGAAACTGCAGTTGATGCTGGATTTTCTGCCCAACTTGCTGGCTGATGATGTGCCGGACGGTCTGGATGATACCGACAATGTGGAAATCCGTCGGGTCGGCGAAATTCCGCAGTTCGATTTCAAGGTGCGCGACCATCAGGAACTGGGGGATCTGCTGGACATTCTCGACACTCAGCGCGGTGCCAAGGTGGCCGGAGCCGGGTTCTATTACTGGAAGGGCAAGGGGGCGCAGCTGGCGCAAGCGCTGTTCTTCTGGGCGCAGCAGGAGCTGGTCAAACGTGGATTCACGCTGTTCATGACGCCCTGCGTGGCCAAGCCGCGGACGCTGTACGGGACGGGGTATCTGCCGTTCTTTGCGGACCAGACCTTCGGATTGCAGGATCTGGATTTGGCGCTGATCGGGACTTCCGAGCAGACGCTGGTCGGGTATCATGCCGACGATGTGCTGGACGAGGCGACGCTGCCGCGGCGCTATACCGCGCTGACGCCCTGTTTCCGCACCGAAGCCGGCAGTTACGGGAAGGCCAGCCGGGGGATTTTCCGGGTGCACCAGTTCCACAAGGTCGAGCAGATCATTTTCTGCCGGCCGGAAGATTCGGTCAAATATCACGAAGAATGCCTGGCCAACGAGGAATATCTGTTGCAGCAGCTGGGATTGCCGTACCATGTGGTCAACGTCTGCGTGGGCGATCTCGGCGCGCCGGGCTACAAGAAATACGACATCGAGGCGTGGTTCGCCGGATTCGGCGCCTACCGCGAGGTCACTTCGAATACCAATCTCACCTCCTTTCAGAGCCGGCGGCTGAACATCCGGTATAAGAAAGCGGACGGGACGAAGGATCTGGTGCATACCATCAGCGCCACCGCCGTCACCGACCGGGTGATCATTGCGATTCTGGAAAACAACAAGCAGCCGGACGGGACGGTCATCATCCCCGAGGTGCTGCGGCCCTACACCGGTTTCGACCGGATCGAACCGGCACAATAAAACAGGGTCGTCGGACGGCGACGATTGGAAAGCGCTCTTTCTTCCATCGGAAGGAGGAGCGCTTTTTCGTTTTTTCAGGCGCCGGCGTTTTTACGGACTTCCCCTGGATTTTGATTCATTGAGCTGATACGAATGGGCGGGCAGTTGTTTTCATAAAAATTCATAAAATGCTTAAAAAATCAACTTACATGCAGGGGGGAACAGGTTGTTTTTCTTTAAAAAACAGATTTTTCTCTTGAAGAACGGCGTTTCGCTGATATTGTTGGTGGGTGTTAAGTAAGAGATTAAAAAAATAGTTCTATTGCTGCGGAAATGGTGTGGTGGATTACCATGGGGGGGCAAGATGCCCCGGATCAGGTGGCGGAACGGACGGGAGTGGGTATCGGCGGTGCGGGTTTGCGGTTGTGCTGACGGTGGAACTGGTTTCCAGCGGGGAATCGAGTTCTGCGTTCCATGGAAAAATCACAGTGAAGAAAAAGGGAGATCCGCGGCGCTATGAAAACGGAAATCAATGGGTGGCCGATCATAGCCAGGTATCTGGAAATCAGGAGGCTGCGTCAGTGTGAACTGGCTCGGGTTCTGGGCGTTTCTCCGGCGGCCGTCACGCAGATTAAAAAAGGAGAAAGTCTGCTGGGGCCCGGACAGTTTGACAAGATCATCGATTTTTTCGGAATGGCGGATTCGGATATCATGGAGTTCTACAGCATGGTGTTCCGTTCCCGGATTCTCGGCGGGGGCAATTCGCCGCGGGCACTGGAGATCCGGGTCTGCCCGGAAACGCGTTTTCATACTTTGCAGGAGCGGGTGGCGGAATGCCCGGTTGAATGGCTGCTGGATTATCAGCCGGCACTGGAAACGCTGCGTTCCTATCTGGTGCGCCGGACCGGCAACCGCCATGTCGATGCCCGGGTGCGTCTGACGGTCGGAGACGCCGGTTGCCTGAAAGGAGTGCTGCCGGGCAGTTCCCTGCTGGTCGGGGTGGAAACTTATCCGGCGCCCGGCGATCTGGTTCTGGCGGGTTTGCGGGAACGCAGACTGTTGTTGCGACGCTACCTGCCGCAGGCGGACGGCATTATTCTTGAAGGCGATCGATTCATGGGGCCGGACTACGTCTGGGATGTCAATCTTGATCCGGGATTTGTGCTCTGGATGCGGCCGGTGCTGGAGATCGTGGTGAGTTTCCGTCTGCCGCGATGACCTTCCCCGCTGCGGAATGCCGATTCCAGGCGCCCGGTCATCCGGCAGGACCGGAAGATGCGTTTCCCAAGCATGGCCGGGGGCTGTTTCCGACCGGGGCGCCCGGCATTGTTTCCGGCGCAATCCTCCGATTCCCATATTGAAAAATCCTGATTCCGATGGTATATTGATACCGGGCCGTCGGGTTGTGTCCGCGCGGTCCGGAGAGTGGATTATTCAGGATACTGAAGATGCTAAGCAGCAATAATGTCAATATTTCCAGCCGCAGCGTGCTGCCCAGTCCCGGCTCCATCCGGTCGGAGCTGCCGCTGTCGCTGGAGTCCGTGATGAAGGTGATTCGTGCCCGGCAGGAGATCTGCGATATTCTCGAAGGGAAGGACCGGCGGCTGATGGTGATTGTCGGCCCCTGCTCCATTCACGATCCGGAGGCGGCGTTCGAATATGCGACCCGGCTCAAACAGCTGGCGGACGAGGTGCAGGATCAGCTTCTGGTCATCATGCGGGTCTATTTTGAGAAACCCCGTACGACGGTCGGCTGGAAGGGCCTGATTTACGACCCGGACATCAATGGGTCCTACAACATAGAAAAAGGGATCTTCATTGCCCGTAAGCTTCTGTTGCGGATTGTCGACCTGGGGCTTCCGGTTGCCACCGAAATGCTGGACCCCATCATCGCCCAGTATATCGCCGATTCCGTGGCCTGGGCGGCGATCGGGGCGCGGACGACGGAATCGCAGCCGCACCGGCAGCTCGGCAGCGGGATTTCCATGCCGGTCGGGTTCAAGAATGCCACCGACGGGTCGTTTCAAACCGCCATCGACGCGGTGGCGACCGCGCGCAGCGAACACAGTTTCATCGGTGTGCTGGAGGACGGGCATGTCGGTGTTTTCCGGACTTGCGGCAACCCTTACGGACACATTGTTCTGCGCGGGGGGCCGCAGCCGAATTACACTTCGGAGCACATTGCGTTTCTCCGGGTGGCGATGAGCAAGGCGGGGTTGAGACCGAATATCGTGGTGGATTGCAGCCACGCGAATTCCGGGAAGAAATACGAGCGCCAGCATGTGGTTTTTGACGATGTGCTGGATCAGATCGAGGCCGGAGAGGACTGCATCAACGGCGTCATGCTGGAAAGTTATCTCAAGCCGGGCAATCAGAAGATCGTTCGCGGCCAGTGTCCCGTGCCGGACGTTTCCATTACCGACGGCTGTATCGGGTGGGAAGAGACGGAAGAACTTCTACGTGAGGCGCACCGGCGTCTGGCCGGGATCCGCCGGAAGTAATTGCAGACGTGTTGCCGCGCCTGCCGGGCGGCGGAATTTCAGTAAGACCCGTTTTGCCGGCATGTCATGACTTCGGCATTGCCGGCTTTCCGGGAGACGGACGCGGATACGGCACGGAGGGGAGCGGGAGAAAATGCGGGGAAGCACAACGACGAGAGGTTTCTTACGGTGGCTGCTGTGCGGGGTTCTGGCCGCCGGTTGCGGCGCGTGGTTGTGCGGTGGTTGCGGTCGGGCGGATGCCGCCGCGGCCGGAGCGGTGCACCTGGCGGCAGGGGGACGGGTGAAGACGCTGGATCCGGCGCTGGCGGACGATCTGGCCAGCCGGAACATGGTGGCGGCGTTTTATGATACGCTGCTGGAATACGATTATGTCCGACGCCCTTACAAACTGATTCCTGCGATGCTGGCAAGTATGCCGGAGGCGAACGCGGATCACACCGAATTCCGATTCCGACTGCGGGATGATCTGTATTTTCCGGAGGATCCGTGTTTTGCCGGCCTGCCGCGGGAAGCGCGCCGGATCGGGACGGACGATGTGCGGTTTTCGCTGAAGCGTCTGGCGGACGCGCGGCTGCACAGCTCCTCTTACTGGATGGTGCGGGGGAAGATTCCGGGGCTGGACCGGTTCCGGGAGAAGAGCGAACACGCGCTTCCGGACGATCGGTCGGTGTACGATGAACCGGTGGCCGGATTGAACAAGATCAACGACCGGGAATTCGTCATCCGGTTGAATGCGCCGGACCCGCGGTTTCTATATCTGCTGGCGCTGCCGAATCTGGCGGTGGTGTCGCGTCGCGCGGTGGATTATTACGGCGAATCGTTTGCCGAACATCCGGTCGGTTCCGGCCCGTTCCGGCTGCGCGAATGGATCCGGGATTACAAGCTGGTGCTGGACCGCAATCCGGAATACCGGCATCAGGTGTTCCCCGAAGCGGCCAATCCGGCCGACCGGAACCGTCCGCTGCCGCTGGCCGACCGGGTGGTGTGCTATCAGATCCGGCAGCCGTTTTCTGCCTGGCTGCTGTTCCTGCAGGGCGAACTGGACGTCAGCGTGCTGGACAAGGATAATCTGGATCTGGTGGCGGGCGGGGATCAGGTGGCGCCCGCTCTGCGGGAACGGGGGGTGGAGTTGATCAAGGCGCCGGCTTTCGAGATTCGTTATGTCGGGTTCAATTTTCTCGATCCGGTGCTGCGGAACTTGAAGCTGCGGCAGGCGATTTCACTCGCCTTCGACGTGGAGGGACGGGTACGGCACATGAACCATCTGCTGATTCCCTCCGCGGGGCCGCTGCCGGATTCGGTGGATGGCTTCGACCCGGCGCTGAAAAATCCCTATCTCGGTAACGATCTGGAGCGCGCGCGGCAACTGCTGGCGGAGGCCGGTTATCCCGGCGGCATCGATCCCCGGACCGGGGAACCGCTGGAATTGACGTTCGACCAGGGCAACAAC
>CASFXO010000431.1 GCA_949298665.1 uncultured Lentisphaeria bacterium | reverse complement strand
CCGACGGGAAGGGATTTCCACCGTCGCCAGATAAGTCCGGTACCGCCCGCCGGAAGACCCGGCGCCGTCTGTTATTTCCGGCGACATGTCGAAACGGTGAAACACCGCCGCCAGCTCCTCCCGGCACCCCGTCACTTCACTCTCCGCAATGATCCGGAACGTCCAGTCCACCGGAAATGCCAGTTCCACCTCTCTGCCGTCTTTGCCGATCATCGCCCCCCGCCTTTCCAGAAAGGCGACATGGCACGCAGAGTCGCAATGATCGGCGGCAGCACCTCGATGGTTCGATCCACTTCTTCCACCGTATTGAATTTGGAAAGACTGAAGCGAATGGTTCCATGCGCCGCGATATACGGTACTCCCATCGCCCGCAACACATGGGACGGCTCCAGACTCCCCGTCGTGCAGGCGCTGCCGGAAGACGCGCAGATCCCGTACCGGTCCAGCAACGACAGAATCGCCTCCCCTTCGATACAGTCAAAACTGATCGACGCCGTATTCGGCAGACGCGATTCATGGTCTCCATTCAACCGGACCGCCGGCACCCGCTCCGCGATCCCGGCCTCCAGCCGATCCCGCAGGAACGTCAGTTGCTTCCGTTCCGTCTCCAGCCCTGCGCACGCCAGCTCGCAGGCGCACCCCAGCCCGATGATGCCGGGAACATTCTCGGTCCCGCCGCGTCGTCCGCGCTCCTGATGGCCTCCGGTGATCAGCGGCCGGAACCGGACGCCGCGCCGCACGAACATGGCACCGATCCCCTTGGCCGCATGCAGCTTGTGCCCGGAAATCGACAGCATGTCGATCTCGTTTTCTTCCAGATTGATCGGCACCTTGCCCGCCGCCTGCACCGCGTCGGTGTGGAACAAAGCCCCGTGCCGGTGCGCCATTCTGGCGAACGCGGCCACATCGTAAAGATTTCCGATTTCGTTATTCGCCCACATGACCGACAGCACCGCGGTATCGTCATTGACCGCGCGCTCCGCAAACTCCATGTCGAGCCGTCCGCGTTCATCCACCGGAATCAACACGACTTCGTATCCGCGCCGTTCATATTCCCGCACCGTGGTCAGAATCGCCGGATGCTCCACCTGCGTCGTCACGATCCGCCGTCGGTCCGGGCGGGCGGCGGTCGACGCCGCCAGCGCGGCATTGTCTCCTTCGGTTCCGCCGCTGGTGAAAATGATTTCCGTGGCGTGATCATCCTTGTCCCGGAACGAAGCCCCCAGCAGCCGTGCCACCCGGCGCCGGGCCTCCTCCACCTCCGCGGCGATGCTGCCTCCGAAACGGTGAATGCTCGAAGCATTCCCGTAGCGTTCGCAGAAATACGGCCGCATCGCCTCGAACACCGCGGGATCCACCCGGGTCGTGGCGTTATTGTCAAAATAAATGACCTGATCCATTTTTCATCACCTGCCTGAGCCCGTCTCTGCGCGGGCATCAAGGAAAATATACATGCGCAATCCCGTTTTTACAACCCCTCGCCCGCGGCGATCCGCACCATGACGTCGGTGATCCGGCTCAATTCCGCAGCGTTGATCACAAAGGGCGGCATGGTGTATAAATAACGTCCGATCGGCCGTAGCCAGACGCCTTCCCGGAGCAGAAACGGCATCAATGCTCCCGGAGACACCGCCTGTTTCAGTTCAATCACACCGACCGCCCCCAGCACCCGGACCTCCGTTACTCCCGGCAGTGAAACGGCCGGCGCCAGCTCCCGGCGCAGCTGTCTTTCGATACCCCGGACCTGCGCCGCCCAGTCGTATTCCTCAAACAGCGACAGCGAGGCGCAACCGGCGGCACAGGCCAGCGGATTGGCCATGAACGTGGGGCCATGCATCAGCCGCCCCGGCGCCCCTTCGGAAATCCCCGTCGCCACCCGTTCGTTGCACAGGGTCGCAGCCAATGTCACCGTCCCCCCCGTCAACGCCTTGCCGACGCACATGATGTCCGGAGAAATGCCCGCATGTTCCGCGGCAAAGAATTTCCCCGTCCGCCCGAATCCGGTCGCCACCTCGTCCAGCACCAGCAGCACCCCGTGCCGGTCGCACAGTTCCCGGAGACCGCGCAGATAGGCCGGGTGATAAAAACGCATCCCCCCGGCCCCCTGAAAAATCGGTTCGAGTATCATCCCCGCAATCTCGTTCTCGTGCCGCTCCAATAGTTCCGCCACGGGTGCCAGCGCCGCATCGTCCCACTCCGCGTCAAAAGCGACCGGCGGGACCGGCGCAAACAGATGCCGGGGCAGCACATGCGCGAAACAGCCATGCATGCCGTCCGGATCGCTCAACGCCATCGTCCCCACCGTATCCCCGTGATAACCGCCACGCACGGTCAGCATCCGGGTCCGGGAACCGTGTCCGGTGGAAAACTGGTATTGCAACACCATCTTGACCGCCACTTCCACCGCAATCGATCCGGAGTCTGCGAAAAAGACCCGGCTCATTCCCTCCGGCACCACCGCCAGCAGCCGCCGGGACAGTTCCACCGCCGGTGCGTGCGTGAATCCCGCAAACATGATCTGGCAGAATTCCTCCAGCTGCTCCCGGATCGCCGCCGTCAGCCGCGGATGGTTGTGCCCGTGCGCCACACACCACCAGGAAGAAAGCCCGTCGATCAGCTCCGTCCCGTCGGCCAGCGTGATAACGGCTCCGGCCGCCTTGACCGCGCAGTTGACCGGCGGCGGCTCCGTCGCCGAGGCGTAGGGGTGCCACACATGACGGCGGTCAAATTCCAGCAGGGAGGAGAGTTCGCCGGGCGTCATCGTTTTTCCTCCGACACAAACAGGGCACCGCAGTCCGGCGTCGGACAGCAGTCGGGATCCCGGATCTCCGGAATTTCCACCAGCACTTCCGGATATCCGAAGTCGGCCAGCGCCTCCAGCATGACTCTGCGGGTGTCCGCCGCGATCACCGGATCCTCGTCGCCGGAATGGTTGTAAACCAGCCCGCAGACCCGGATCCCGCGCCGGGCGAACGCCTCCAGTGCCAGCAGCGTATGATTGATCGAGCCCAGACGCCCGGACGTCACCAGAATGACCGGGTACATCTTTTCCGCCGCATAATCGATGGTGAGCAGATCCCGCGTCAACGGCACGGCGGGACCGCCGGCGCCTTCGACCAGTACATATTCATAGCGTTCCGCCAGACGCCGGGTCGCATCGGCAATCGCTTCCAGATCCACCGTCCGCCCGTCCAGCTCCGCCGCCAGATGCGGCGAGGCCGGGAACGAAAAAATCGCCGGCCGGGTCCAGCCCTCTTCGTCTTCCGGCAGCGGTCCGGTCCCCATCAGCCGACGGTGCATGTCCAGATCTTCAGAATAGCCGACGTTGCCGGTCTGCACCAGCTTCTGAGTAATCACCCGGAACCCGCGCGCATGCAGGTAACGGGCCATCATCCCGGTGGCAAAAGTCTTGCCGATTCCGGTATCAATCCCGGTTACGAAATATACCATGAAAACGGTTCCTTTCCTTCCCCTCCTCCTTCCGGGGCCTTCCTGCGCCGGGGCGACCGGCAAGTTCCATCAGCCGACCACAATATTCACCAGCCGTCCGGGCACGCAGATCACCTTGCGCACGGTCCGGCCATTCAGCGCCACCTGCACGCCGGCGTCCGCCAGCGCCAGTTGTTCCATCTGTTCCCGGTCCGCCCCCACCGGCATCATCAGCCGGGCCCGGGGCTTGCCCAGAATCTGCACGAGAATCTCAACCTCACTGACCTTC
Organism: uncultured Lentisphaeria bacterium; assembly: GCA_949298665.1. Lineage (GTDB taxonomy): Bacteria > Verrucomicrobiota > Lentisphaeria > Victivallales > Victivallaceae > CALXOD01. The sequence goes on along the minus strand of CASFXO010000431.1, from coordinate 2,712 downwards.
AATGCGTTTTCGTCCCACTGCGGCCAGGGTTCATAGGCGATGGTGTCCGTGTGGCCGAGCATCCGCCAGAGTTCTTCGCCCAGGTGCGGCGCGAATACCGACAGAAGCTTGACGAACTGCTCCGCCGCCTCCTGCGGCATTTCAGACCGCGCGGCAAACTCGTTCACGTAAATCATCAGGGCGCTGATCGCAGTGTTGAAGCCGAACTGTTCCAGATCCCCGGTTACCTTCTTGATCGCACCGTGCATCACACGCGCCTCGTCGGCGTCGCAGGGCCGTTCGACGATCCGCGCGTCGGCGATCAGCCGGAACGAGCGTTTCAAAAACCGGTGGACGCCTTCCACTCCCTGCGTATTCCACGGCTTGGTGGCCTCCAGCGGTCCCATGAACATTTCATACAGCCGCATGCTGTCGGCGCCGTACTCGCGGATCACGTCGTCGGGGTTGACCACATTGCGCAGAGACTTGGACATTTTCGCGGGGAATTCCGTCAGCGGCTCTCCGGTGTCTCTGCTGACCGGACCGGACAGAGTCTGTTCGACCCGGTCCGCCGGCACCAGCACCCCGCGCGCGTCCTTGTAGGAGAGTCCCAGAATCATTCCCTGATTGACCAGTTTCCGGAACGGCTCCTTCGTCGACACCAGCCCGAGATCGAACAGCACCTTGTGCCAGAACCGCGCATACAGCAGATGCAGCACCGCGTGCTCCGCCCCGCCGACGTACAGGTCCACCGGCATCCAGTATTTTTCCTTGGCCGGGTCCCAGGGCGCGTCCGGATTGTGCGGGTCGATGTAACGCAGATAATACCAGCACGACCCCGCCCACTGCGGCATGGTGTTGGTTTCCCGACGGCCTTTGCGGCCGGTCTTCGGGTCGGTGTAATTCAGCCATTCCTCCGCTCTGGCCAGCGGGGATTCGCCGGTACCGGCGGGCTTGTAGTCGTCCATTTCCGGCGGCAGCACCGGCAATTCCGAATCGTTGACCAGTTCGATGGAGCCGTCCTCATAATGAATGATCGGGAACGGTTCCCCCCAGTAACGCTGGCGGCTGAACAGCCAGTCGCGCAATTTGTACTTGACCGCGGCACGGCCGCGACCACGGGCGGCGAGATATTCCGTCGCGGCCGGTTTGGACTGGGCCACGGTCATGCCGTTGAGATTCAGCCCGTCCCCGTTGGCGGAATTGATCAGGCGGCCTTCGCCGGTCCAGCAGGCCTTGCCGGCCAGCACGGCGGCGACGTCCACCTTTTCCGCGGCGGCCTGCGCCGGATCCGGTTCGATGATGCAGCGCACCGGCAGCCCGACTTTCTGAGCGAATTCGAAGTCCCGCGTATCGTGCGCCGGCACCGCCATGATCGCGCCGGTGCCGTAGCTGATCAGCACGTAATCGGCAATCCAGATCGGAATCTTTTCGCCGTTGACCGGGTTGACGGCGTAGGCGCCGGTGAATTCGCCGGTCTTTTCGGTGGCGAGCTCGGTCCGGTCCAGATCGTTCTTGCGGGCGGCGGCCTCCCGGTAGGCGTGCACCGCGGCGCGGCGTTCCGGACGGGTCAGCGCATCGACCAGCGGATGTTCGGGCGCCAGCACCATGTAGGTGGCGCCGAACAGGGTGTCCGGGCGGGTGGTGTAAACGGTGACCGACTGGCCGCAGTCGGTTTCGAAAACCACTTCGGCGCCGGTGGATTTCCCGATCCAGTTGCGCTGCATCTCCTTGATGCCTTCCGGCCAGTCCAGCTCGTCCAGATCGTTGAGCAGCCGTTCGGCGTATTCGGTGATCTTCAGCATCCACTGTTTCATCGGCTTGCGGTACACCGGGTGATTGCCGCGTTCGCTGCGGCCGTCGATCACTTCCTCATTGGCGAGCACCGTGCCGAGCGCGGGGCACCAGTTCACCGCGACTTCGTCAAGATAGGCCAGGCCTTTGCGGTGCAGCTGCGCGAAGATCCATTGCGTCCATTTGAAATACGCCGGATCGGTGGTATTGATTTCCCGGTCCCAGTCGTAGCTGAAGCCGAGCGCCTTGATCTGCTGGCGGAATTTATTGATGTTCTTCTCCGTCGTGATCGCCGGGTGCGTGCCGGTCTCCACGGCGTACTGTTCCGCCGGCAGCCCGAAGGCGTCCCAGCCCATCGGATGCAGCACGTTGAAGCCGCACATGCGCTTGTAGCGGGCGATGATGTCCGTCGCAGTATAGCCTTCCGGATGGCCGACATGCAATCCTGCCCCGCTGGGATACGGAAACATATCCAGTACATAATATTTCGGCCGGTCGAACCGGTCCTCGGCGCGGAACGTCCGGTTTTGTTCCCAGAAGTCCTGCCACTTCTTTTCTATCGCGGTAAAATCATACTCCGATGCCATAAAAAATCCCTGACTTTATATGATTATTATGGAATAAAAACACCAATGTCGAAAACAAACATGCGGCCGGTCCCCTCCCGGCCGCATGCGCACAAACGGAACGGGTCAGAACAACTGTTTGAGTTTGTCCACCGCCTTGTTCACGTCCTTCCCGAGATCGTCGCCGGTCTTGTTCAGGGATTTACCCAGATCGGCTCCCGCCTGACCGACGTCGTCCCCGAGCTTCTTCAGTCCCTCGCCCGTCGCCTTCAGCAGTTCGCTCGACGCCACTTCGCTGACGCTCCGCATCAGCGCCACGTAGAATTCCTCGATCACTTCGCCCATCGAGCGGCCTTCGCCCAGATCGGTCAGC
>CASFXO010000430.1 GCA_949298665.1 uncultured Lentisphaeria bacterium | reverse complement strand
CTCACGACACTGGAATTTGACGAAAAGGCTTTTCCGGTGTATTTTCAGAAACAGCAAATGAAACCCGTCAACCCGAAAACGGACCGATCCGATGCCACGTAAGATGAACAACTCCCACTACTACTGCAGCCAGAACACGCTCGGGCCGGTCGAAGGCGGCATGAAGGAAGACGCATTCCGCTTCCGGGCGGATCCCGGATGCCGTCCCGGCGGCGTTGTCGCCTACCACCTGACCCGCTGACGGGGAAGTCTCGAAAAAAGATCGGACCGCAGGGAAAATATGGTTGCAGATTTCAGAGAAATGGTATAAGGTAAAAAAAGCATGGCCCGGCGCTTGAATTTCGCTCCCCGCGAAATCAAACGGCAAGACAATCGGGAATCCCCCGGAGAGAGTTGTGATAATATGAACAATACACAAGTAAAAGAAATTTCAGCCGGAGCCCCGCTCGACGCGGGCCCGGTGGAGGTGCTGCGCATTCCTTTTCTGTCGACCGGAAACCGCACCATCGACAAAGCCTTTTCAATCGCCTGCGGCGATCTTGCAGGCAACATCGGCCTCTACCGGGCCGGGCTGCTGGAGAGCAAGGTGCCGGTCATCCGGGCGGGGTTGCAATATCCCACGCCGTGGACCCGCGACGCCTCCTTCAACAGCTGGTACGCGGGAGCGGTAATCGCGCCGGAAATCGCCCGGAACACACTGCTCGCCGCCCTCGCCCGGCGCGACGGCGAGCTGAGGATCGACGAGGAATACGGCCAGTACTGGGACACCATCATCTGGGCCTGGGGCGCATGGAACTACTGGCTCTGCTCCGGCGACACGGAATTCCTGTTGACCGCCCTGCCGGCGACGGAGAATACGCTGAGATTTTTCCGCAGAACGGAGTTCGATCCGGAAGACGGGCTTTTCCGCGGCGGAGCCTGCTTTCAGGATGGAATCAGCGCCTATCCGGACCGCTTCGTCTCCGACGATTGCGGGAGCGGCATTCTGGACTGTCTCCACGATTGTCCGAAGCATGACTGGCTGGTGAAGGTCGGCTGCGGCATTCCCTGCAAGGCGCTCTCCACCAACTGCCTCTATCTGCTGGCCTGCCAGAGCGCCGCAAACATGCGCCGGGTGCTCCACCTGCCGGTGCCTCCGGAGCTCGAACGGGAGACCGCGGCGCTGAAGCAGGCGATCGACCGGTCGTTCTGGCGGGAGGACGCGGGCTGCTTCCGTTATCTGATCGACGCCGGGGACACCGTGGAGCGGCAGGAGGGGCTGGGAATCGCGTTTGCGATTCTGGCCGGAGTGGTTTCCGCCCCCCGCCTTTCCCGCCTGATCGCCAATACCCATCTCACGCCGAACGGCATCGCCGCAGTCTGGCCGCAATATGAACGGTACGCATCCGCGCCCGGAGTCTACGCCCGCCATTCCGGCACCATCTGGCCGCAGGTGAACGCCGCCTGGTGTCAGGCGCTGGCGGAATCGGGCTTCCGGGAGCAGGCGCTCCGCGAAACCGAGCTGCTGGCGGCCAAAGCGGTGCGCGATTCGATGTTTTACGAAATCTACCATCCGGACACCGGGCTCCCGTACGGCGGCATGCAGGAAAAAGGCCGG
>CASFXO010000429.1 GCA_949298665.1 uncultured Lentisphaeria bacterium | reverse complement strand
TTTGGTCGCGTAATTCGTACTAACGTTCTTCGTCACCCATAACCTGTTCATCATGAGCTTCAATTCGTTGATGGCGTCCTACGGGCAGCGGTTGTTCCCGCGCAGTCTGTACGCACAGTTCAACTCCGCCATGACCATGAGTTACTCGCTGTGCATGATGGCGATGGCGCCGCTGGTCGGATACGCGCTGGACGCGGTGGAGACGTACTGCTATCCGGACCAGCCCGGCAAACAATACTTTCTGGTGTTCGTGGTCGGCGGGATTTTCGCGTTCGCCGGGTTCTTCATGCTGATGATGGTGCTGCGCTACTACAAACGCTACGGTGGCGACAAGAATTACGAAGCACCGCTCTGAAAAAAACGCACCGTTTTTCCAGACCGATCCGGAGGAACCGTTCGGACAGACTTCATCCGGCTGAGCCGGATGAAGTTTTTTTTTACCGTCCACCGGGAAAAACATCACGAAAAAACTGCTCGGAATTTTTTCTCCGCCCCCGGAAAGCCGGGTTGCAAATCGCAGCGTACTGTGCTACAATACATTGACCCGATGCATGTCGGCGCCCATCCGGATACCGCGACCGCTTTCTCCTCTCCGCTCCCGGTTTCCCGGACGGGGAGAAAACGACAGCATACTCTTTGAGCGAAAACCTGCAACCCCCGAAAGGAGCCCCCCCCGTGAACCTGTGGCATGAACTGCAAGCCGTTCTGAACAACGAATCCGGAGTGAATCTGCTCGAATACGTCGTCATTGCCGGATATCTGGTCTTCATGGTGCTGATCGGGATCCTGTTCACCCGATTGAACCGGGACACCGGCGATTATTTCCGCAGCGGCAGCAAAGGCAGCTGGTGGATGGTCGGCACCAGCGCCTACATGGCGGGGACCTCGGCCTACACGTTCACGGCGGCTTCCGGCATCGCCTATTACGCCGGCTGGAGCGTTCTGATGATTTACCTGTGCAATCCGATCATCCAGTCGCTTTCCTATAAATTCTATGCGGCGAAGATCCGCCGCAAACGCCTGACCACGGCGGGGGAAGTCTACCGGGAACGATTCAATCCGGCCACCCAGCAGACCTATTCCATCATCGGGTTGCTGACGGGATTCGTCGGCAGCGGCATGAATCTCTATACGCTGGGGATTTTTGTGGCCGCGGTCTTCGGGCTGAACATCTATCTGGTCATTGTGGTTCTGGGGGCCGTGGTGCTGTTCTACAGCATTTCCGGCGGGCGCTGGGCGGTCATGGCCACGGACTTCCTGCAGATGCTGGTGATGTTCACCATGGCGGTCCTGATGACGGTGCTCTGCCTGTACGAAATCGGCGGACCGGGCGAATTGTTCCGCCTGATCCGGGAACATGGACTGGCCTCGGATTATTCGTTTTTCACCGCCGAGGAACGGTTCCTCGATACGCCCGGGTACCGCGGCTACTTCACCTGGAAATGGTGGGTCGCGCTCCTCATCGTCAATTTCCTCGGTGCCTTCAGCGTAGGCGCGGTCAACTACTCGGTCAAGGACGACCGGGAGGCGGAAAAGGGCGTGCTGCTGTTCATCGTGCTGGCGTTGATCGGTTCGCTTTTCTTCTTCCTGCCGCCGATGGTCTCCCGGATCCTCTATCCGGCGGAGGTGGAGGCCCTGACGCAGCTGGCCAAGCCCGGCGACGGCTCCTACGCCGTCGCCTGTTTCAAACTGCTGCCCCCCGGCATGGTGGGGCTGATGGTGGTGGCGATGTTCGCCGCGGCCATGAGTTCGATGGACAGCGCGCTCAACGGCGGCGCGGGTAATTTCGTACTGAACGTCTATCCGCCGCTGGCCCGCATCTGCAAATGGAAAAGACGGACACCGGAACAGATGCTGATTTTCAGCAAACTCTACTGCCTCGCCGCCGGGCTCCTGGCCATCGGCCTGTCGCTCCTGTACTCCTACAGCCGGGCCAATCCGCTCCAGGTCCTGCTGGTCATCGGGTCTCTGCTCGGGCTGCCCATGACGGTGCCGATGTTCTGGGGGCTGGTGCTCAAACGCATGCCGCAGTGGACGCCGATCATCACCATGATCATCGGCTTCATCGTCGCGGCGGCCATCCATCTGAACAACATTTCCTTCCGGATCGTGCCGCACATCTTCTACCATGAACAGGTGGCGCTCATCGTCGGCGCGGGCACGCTGACCGTGCTGATTTCCATGTTCTTCGCCCGCAACAATCCGGAGGAATACAACCGGCGCGTGGACGCGTTCTACGAACGGATGAACACGCCGGTGGACTTCGCCCGGGAAGTCGGCGCCAGCAACGACAAACTGCAGCTCAAGATCCTCGGCCGCAGCGCGGTCGCCGGCGGGCTCTTCATCATGCTCCTGGTCCTCGCGGCGCAGGATGTCCGCGGCGTCATCTGCCCGCTGGCGGTGGGCGGGTTCATCGCGGGTCTGGGGTGGTTCATGCTCCTCGTGTCCCGCCGCCTGAAAGACGATCCCGTTCCGGAGGAAGCTCCGAAAAAAACGAAAGAGACGCAGGCTGCTTCCTGAGACGCTCTGTTCGCCACACCGGGGCGGTCCCCGGCACCGTCAACGCGGTGTCAACGCCTTGCGCAGGCCTTCCCCGGTGAAATTGAAACTGCACAGCGCCCAGAACAGCGCCAGCCCCGGAAACACCGTCATGTGCCAGTAAGTCAGCGGATCCTCGGAGGCCTGGCGCAGCAAACTGCCCCAGCTCGCGGTCGGCGGCTGTACTCCGAATCCCAGAAAACTCAATCCGCTTTCCGCCAGAATCGCCCCGGCCACTCCGAAGGTGAAACTGATCAGAATCGGTCCGGAAATATTCGGCAGCAGATGCACCAGCATGGTCCGCCACGCCGGAATTCCCGCCACTTCACAGCTCTGAATATACGGCAGCACCCGTTGTTTCAGCACTTCGCCCCGCACCAGAAACGTCAGACCGATCCAGCCGGTCAGACCGATCACCGCAATCACAATCAGGATGGACTGTTCGAATTTCCGGTCGCTGAGGATCGCCATCAGGATCAGCAGCAGCAGAAACGTCGGAAAACACATCACCACCTCGACCAGCCGCATCACTCCCAGATCGAACCAGCCGCGCCAGTATCCCGCCGCCAGCCCGACCGCCGTCCCGATCACCAGCGCCAGCAGCGTCGCCCCCAGTCCCACCGCCAGCGACACCCGCGCCCCGTAAAGCAGCCGGGCGGCAACGTCGCGTCCGATTTCGTCGGTCCCCAGCCAATGTCGCGCCGACGGCGTTTCGTAAGGCGCGGCCACCACTTCGAACGGCCCGTAAGGAATCGGTGCAAACCAGGCCCGGGCGTTCCGTTCCGCCGCCAGACGCCGATAATCCCGGCGGTCCAGCTTCGGGCTGCTCATCAGAAACGGCACCAGCAGCAGCAACGCCAGCCCCCAGCCGCCGACCTGCCGCAGACGATGTCGCGACCGGGTCAGCAGTCGCCATAACCCCAGCAGCGGCAGCAGCAGCAGCGCGTAATTGAATGCCTGTTCGATCAGGTATTCCGGACTGTCCGGCGCGAAAAACGTGCGCAGGAAAGGCAAACTCACCGTCCCGTCCCCCGCCGTCATCAGCAACGGACGGCCATTGGCCAGCAGCGGTGCCGCGATTGCCGCCGCCAGCAGCGATACCACCCCCGCGGCTCCGGTCATCGCCAACGCGTCACTGCGGAAACGGCGCAGGGCGGAAGGTGCCGCGTTCTCCTCCGGCACCTCGTCCGGCAATGTCATTTCCGCAACGTCCATCCCGTGACTCCGACTCTACATTTTGCGCCGGTTCTGTGCGATCAGCCGGGTCGCGATGCTGCGCAACCCCTTCAGATAATAGAGATGATAATCGTTCGTCTCGATGAATTCCGGCAACGCCGCCTCCGGCAGCCGTTCCCGGCATACGCGCACGATGTCCGCCACCGCCGGCAGCCGGTCGCCGTAGGTGCAGAACAGCAGATACTCCGGATTCAGCAGCGTAATCAGTGCAATCACCGCAGTCGCCGCGGCATGGGTACGGGACTCATAATCGTTTTCAGGCAGCAACGCGTCATGCAGATTTCCGGTGCCGACCGGCAGGTACCCGACTTCTCCGGCGAATCCGGCAAAGCCCGGCATCAATCGCCCGTTGACCACCAGCCCGGTCCCCGGTCCGCTGCAGGATTGATAGAAACAGCACAAACTCACTTTCCGCTCCGCGAAATGGGTGCTGTAGTACCCGGTGACGATCGCCTTCAGGTCGTTGGTCACCCGGCAGGGCAGCCGGTACTTGTCCCCGATCAGCGTCCGGAAATTCAGCCGGTCAAATCCGGGGTACTCCATGATCGCCTTGACTTCATCGTGATCCACCCAGGCGGGCGCCCCGATGGAAACGGCCTTGAGCGCCGGATACTGCCGCCACATCCGCTCCACCAGCGCATCCATGACCGCCGGGTGGGAAAAATCCCTGACCGGCAGCTCGCCTTCCTCCACCGCGCCGCCGGTCGCGTCCGACAGTTCGTACCACAGAACGCTCCGGTCAAAATACATACACAATGCATAGGAATACGCCGCATTGAGCAGATACTGCCGGGCCCGGCGTCCGCCGGTGGCCACTTCCTCCGGACAATTCAGGGCTTCTCCGGAAGCCACCATTTCATCGATGATCCGGCTGACGGTGGGCACGCTCAGGCGCGTGGCCCGCACCACTTCCGCAATGGTGGCGCCGCTGAATCCATTCAGGGCGGCCCGCACCGCATCGGTATTGAATTCCTTGATCTGATTGGTGCTCCTGATAATCACAGTTTCATCCCCTGTATTATGCAAATACCGAACGGTATTCCGCCGTTCCCGTTTGCCGCCTTTTTCACAATAAACCGTTTCCCGTCAAAAATCAACCTGCTTTTCCAGAATCGACCGCCTCCAGTCCCAGCCGATCAGCGCCCCCAGCACCAGAAAACACAGCGGCGCCAGAAAAAACGACACCCGCAATCCCCGCCAGTCGCCGATCACCCCCATCAGCCAGGTGAAAATCCCGCACCCCGGAATTCCGGCACAGGACAACAGTACAAACACCATCGTCGTATCCGTTCCCGGCAACCGGTCCGCCGCATAACTCTGAATGCTGGGCCAGAACGGCGCGGTGCCGATTCCCGCCAAAAACAACAGTCCGTACAACAACAGCAACAGCACCGTCCCCTTCCCCGCCTCCGGCTGAAGCAGCGGAATCGGCAGGCTTGCCGCCACTGCAAATACCGCGGACCCCACCACCAGCAGCGGGAGCCGGTTCTGGCGAATCAGCACGCCCCCCCCCGGTTCGTCCCAGAAACATGCCGGCCGCAAACGCCGCCGTCCCGATGCCTCCGGCCAGGGCCGAAGCGGAAAAGTGCATCTGAATGAAAGTCGCACACCAGAAAGTCAGACAGAATTCCCCTCCTCCCGCCAGCAGCATCGCCGCAAAAAACAGCCAGAACCGGGGACGTGCCATGATCTCCAATGATTGTGCCCAGATCCGGGACGCCGGAACCGCCTCCCGCCGTTCCGGATAAGCCGCCCCCCTGCTCTCCGGCAGCAGCAACAGCAGCACCGGCACCAGCGTCACCAGCACCGCCAGCACGAACAAGCCCCGCCACGACAGGCCCCAGTACAGCAAAGCACCGTACACCAGCACCGCCGTCAGCACGCCGAACGACCAGAACCCATGAGTGAAATTCACATACCGTCCCGGCTCCTCCTCCCGGTGCAGATCCCGGACAAACGGCGATATCAGTCCGTCGAACACACCTTCCCCGAAACCTGCCGCCACCGTCGCCGCCAGCAGCCAGCCGTATCCCGGCGCCAGCGCGCAGCACAGCGTCGCCATCCCCATCAGCAGCAGTGAATATCCGACGGAACGCCGCATCCCCCAACGCGCCGCCAGAAAACCGCATAACAGCATCGTCCCCACCATCGCCAGACTCCGGCCGAGATGCAGCATGCCCCCGGCGCTCATACCGCCCCGGTCCAGCGGAAACTTCAGGTCTTCAGCCACCGCCACCAGCGCCACCGGTGCCACCATCGCGCAGGCGGCGTAACTGGAAAACCCCAGAAAGGCGGCAACATCATAACGCCCGAACCGCATTCCCCGCAAGGTCATTTTCTGCACGCACCTCCTTCAGCCACCTCCGGTCTCCGTGCCGGAAACCCTCCCGGCGCAATCCCGCCGCCGCTCAGCGTTTCCGGCCGCTCCGCGGTGAACGGCTGCGCCCGGCGGAGTGGAAACTTTCCACCTTTTTGGGCCGAGCCCGCAACTCCATCAGAATCGGCAGCCCGGTAAAATCAAACGCCGTGCGCAGAGCTTTGCGCAAATAGGCCAGATAGTTCGGAGCACAATACTTCGGATGATTCACGAACAACAGAAATTTCGGCGGCGTCGCCCCGGTCATCGACGCATAATACAACTTCAACGGCGCCGCCCCCACCACCGGCGGCGTCCGTTGTGCGAAAGCGTCCGCCAATACCCGGTTCAGTACGCCGGTCGGCACCCGCAATTCGGTCTGTTCCAGCACCTGGGCGACCAGATCCAGCAGCGTCCCCAGATTGCGACGCTCCCGCGCGCTCACAAACACCACCGGCGCATAATTCATTCCCGGCAGCGTCCGGCGCAGTTCCGCCTCCAGAACCCGGGTTTTGTGTTCATCCTGAAAAAGGTCGTATTTATTGGCCACCAGCACGCAGCCCTTGCCGGATTTCTCCACCATGGCGGCGATATGCTTGTCCTGTGCCGTCACGCCGTCCGGACTGGCCTCCACCACGAACAGCACCAGATCGGCCCGTTCCACCGCGCTCTGCGCCCGCATGGCGCTGAAATATTCCACGACCGTATCCACCTTGCCGCGACGCCGCAGACCGGCGGTATCCACCAGTACCGCCGGACGCATTTCTCCCCGGTATTCCAGCTGAAAGTCAATGTCGATCGCGTCCCGCGTGGTGCCGGCCACATCGCTGACCATCACCCGTTCTTCGCCCAGCAGGGCATTGACCAGCGAGGATTTACCGACGTTCGGCCGACCGACCACCGCAATCTTGAACGCGGCGTCCGCGACCGCGGCGGCCCCCGACACCGGCTCCGGCGTTTCCTGAACCGGCAACGCCGCCGTCACCGCGTCCAGAAGCCGCCCGATGCCGCTGCGATGCAGGCAGGAGACCGGAAACACTTCGCCAAATCCCAACGCGGCAAACTCATCGGCGTGCGCCGTGTAAACCGGATTATCGCATTTGTTCGCCACCACCAGCACGGGTTTGCCGATGCTGCGCAAACGCCGCGCCGCCTCCTCGTCCAGCAACTGCAAACCGTCCTGCACGTTGCCGACCAGAATCAGCAGATCCGCGCTCTCCACCGCGGCCTCGACCTGCGCGGCGATGGCCTGATCCCAGACGTCCACGCCCCGTTTTTCGCCGATCATCATGCCGAGCCCGCCGGTGTCGATCAGCTGAAAATGCCGTCCGTGATACGAAGCCGGAGCCGCCACCCGGTCCCGGGTGACGCCGCTCTGTTCATGCACGATGGACAGCCGCCGACCGATGATCGCATTGAACAGCGAGGACTTGCCGACGTTCGGCCGACCGACGATCGCCACCGTCGGGAGTGTACCGCGCACCGTTCGCTGAGAGGGTTCCGTCATACCTGATGCTCCCCCTGTCCGCATCAAAGCCCCGCCGGCCGGAAGGCGTTGATCCGGTCGCGCAGCGCGGCCGCCGCCTGACCGGCCGCCGCGGCAAAATCATCCCCCGCCGAAGCGTAGATAATGCCGCGCGACGAATTCACCACCAGCCCCCAGCCTTCGGCGTCCGCGCCGTTGTGAACCACGGCCTCGACATCCCCCCCCTGGGCGCCGACGCCCGGCACCAGCAGCGGCAGTTCCGGGCAACAGGCACGCACCTTGCGCAGCTCTTCCGGATAGGTGGCGCCGACGACCAGACCGGCGTTGCCGTTGTAATTCCATTTCGTCGCGGCCAGCGCGGCGACGTGTTCGTAAATCATTTTACCGTCCGCCACCAGCGCCTGCAGGTCGCCGGAACTCGGATTCGAGTTGCGGCAGAGGATGAACACGCCCTTGTCGGCATGATCGAGGAAGGGCTTGAGCGTATCGAATCCCATGTAGGGGTTGACCGTCACCGCGTCGGCGCCGTAACGGTCGAACGCCTCTTTGGCATACATCGTCGCCGTCGACCCGATGTCGCCGCGCTTGACGTCGAGAATCACCGGAATTTCCGGACAATGCTCCCGCAGATACGCCATGGTCATGGCCAGTTCCTCATCCGCGTTCTGCCCCGCGTAATAGGCGGCCTGCGGCTTGTAGGCGCAGACGAAATCCCGGGTGGCGTCGATCAGTGCCCGGTTGAATTCGAAAATCGGGTGCCGGGCGCCGCGGAGGGCGGCGGGCAGTTTTTCCATAGCGGGGTCCAGACCGACGCAGACCATGGAGCGGTTGTTCCGCCATGCCGCGCGCAGTTTATCCATGAAACTCATGATGGCGATCCTTCTTTTTTCTGTTAATGCAATTATTTCACCATCAGGGAATATACTCCGTTCGCCTCATTCTTGCAAGTTGACAAACCCCGGTTCGGGCGTTATTTTCAGGAGAGTTCGTTTTTTTCAAGCATACAGGAATCCGGTTTTATCCATGGTCTCCCGCCGTACCCGATTGACGCTGCTGACGGCGGCCGCGCTGACCCTCGGCGCGGCTCTGTTGCGCCTGCCCGGAATCGACGGCCCGCTGGAGTACGATGAAATCTGGACCCTCGAACGATACGCCGCTGCCGAACTGCACACCATTTTTTCCGATCTGGCACTGCCCAACAACCATCCGCTCAACTCTCTCGCGGTCAAGTGGACCGCTCCGCTCGGCACCGCCGCCGGTATCCGTCTCTCGGCGCTTCTGGCGGGAATTCTGACCGTTCCGGCGGCGGGCTTTCTGGCCTGGCGACTCTTCCGTTCCCGCGGCACGGCGCTCTTCACCATGCTGTTTCTGGCCGGTTCGGCTCCGGCGATCGTCTACTCCCGAACCGCCCGGGGATACAGTCTGCAATTGCTTCTTCTGCTGCTCTTCGCGGTTGCCGCCACCGGTTTGGCAAAAAGCCGATCCCCCCGCGGCGATTGGGGGCCGGCGCTTCTGCTGGTGGTCTCCGGCATCGCCGCCGAACTGACGCTGCCGACTTCAGTGCTGTATCTTGCGGGCATTTCAGCCATCGCCGTCGGGTTCGACATCCGCCGCCGTCTCCGGCGGGAAGGCGGACGGCGGTGGCTTCCGGCAGCGGCCTTCACCCTTCTCGGAGTATTTACCCTGGTCTGGTACCTCGGACATTACCAGCAGTTTCGCGAAGCGCAGCGCTGGGGCGCCGTCCTGCAGTCGGGAAGCGACGCCTGGTACTGGATGCTCGATTTGTACGAACAGCTGGGCATCTGCGGCCCGGTGTTTCTGCTGGCGGCGGCCGCCTGCTGTCCCCGGGTCTGGATGCCGGGGGCGTTTCTGGTGCTGGTGCCGCTGTCGGCGCTCCTGACCCATGCCGGTCCGCCCCGGGCGTATCTGCCGCTCTGCGCGGCCGGGGCGCTGGTCGCCGGTGCGGCGGCGGCCCGATGTCTGCGCGGCGGGGGACGGCTCCGCCGGGCAACGGTGATCCTGTCGGCCCTCGCCGTCGCTGCCGCCGCCTATGCCGCCGTCGCCCCCGGATGGCGGCCGATCGACTGGCATCGGGAATTTGCGGCCATGAAGAAGTTCCCGCCGGACATGCTGGTGGTGTTTCCCGCCGGCGATGGCTTCCCCTTGACATGGAACAATCAACCCGGAGCGGAGGCGGAACAGGAGCGGCGCATGCTGCATCCCGCGTCCACCGCCCTGTTCATGGTACGCGGACTCCCGGGCCGGTTGAACGGTCTTGCCGCCGACGGCGCGGAAACCGTTTTACCCATCCCGGTTCAGGGCCGCCCCTGCGTGCTCCAAAAACTCCGCGGTACACGGTACGCCCTGCAACCGCTCCTCACGAAACCGGCCCCCGATACCGTGGTCATCGCCGTCATCCGTCCGCTGCCGGACGAGGTGCGGCGACGACTGGCCGCCCCGCTGCTTCATGCCGCCGAATGGCTGGAACTCAATCCCTGGCTGGTCATGAACCGGCAGGATCGCCGGAGCATGCTTCTGGCGGCGCGAATCGTCCGTCCCGACGCGTTCGCCTGGGAGGAATATCGGTCGCTCGCCCGGGGTGCCGTCCGTTTCTATCCACTCTCTCCGGAGCCTGCAAAACCATGACTGTCTCCTCCTCCCGCCCATCAGTGCCGGCGCTGGAGCGTGCCGTCCGTTATCTGGCCGCCCGCGGCCACTCCGAGTCGGAACTCGCCGCGAAACTCCGTCGCGCGGGATATTCCGGCAGCGAAATCGCCGCCGCCGTCGCGGAATGCCGACGGCTGGGCTTCCTCAACGACGAGCTGTACGCCCGGGACTGTGCTGAAATGCTCGCGTCCAGAGGCTG
>CASFXO010000428.1 GCA_949298665.1 uncultured Lentisphaeria bacterium | reverse complement strand
CGCTTCTGACGGCGGCGGAGCATCTGATCGCCAAGCGGTATTCAGAACCGGATTTCTCCGTCGCGGCGCTGGCGGCGGAACTGGGGTGCAATGCCGATTACCTGAGCCGTCTGTTTCGGCGGCATCGTCATATGAGCTGTTGCGAAGCCATCGGCGAGGCGCGGATCGCGGCCGCCTGCCGGTTGCTGCGCGAAACCGGACTGCGGATCAAGGAGATCTGTTATTCCACGGGATATCAGGATCCGGCGCATTTCCGGCGGCAGTTCTTCCGGCGGCGGTCCCTGACGCCGGGGGCGTACCGGAGGTACGGGGCGGCGGAATATCGGAATTTTCGTTGAGGCGCCCTGCGCGGGCGGGGCGGGGATAACAGGACGGGAGAAGGAACATGAAAGTCTACCTGCGATCCTTTCAGTTTCCGACGGCGGGAGCTGAGAGTGCGTTTTTCGGCCGCCAAGTCATGACCTGTTTCAACAGCTTTTATCCATACGGGGTGTTCAGCGGGAGACTGCCGGAACTGAAGCTGGCGCCGATCACGATCTTCTACGGCGGCAACGGCAGCGGCAAGAGTACGATTTTGAACGTCATTGCGGAAAAGCTGGGAATTCCGCGCCATGCGCCCTGCAATCGCTCGTCCTTTTTCGGGAAATATGTCGATGATTGTACGGCGTGGATGGCGACGGATGATCTCGGTCTGGAATACGAGGTGCCGCCGGGGAGCCGTTTCATTGCGAGCGACGACGTTTTTCAGGAGATTCTGGCGGTGCGCCGGACGAATGCGGAAATCGACCGGCAGCGGCGATTCCAGACCGGGCAGTATTTCGAAGGACGTTCCGACTCCAACTGGGGATTCGACATGTCCCGCCCGGGAGATCTGGAGCGCATCCGGCGCAACACCGCCGCCAAAAGCCGGACCGCCTCCCGCTTTCTCAGGGAGCGGGTCGGCTTCAACAAAACGGAGCGTTCCAACGGCGAAAGTGCGATCGAATATTTCCGGAACGCGATCGGCGAAGAGAGTCTCTATCTGCTGGACGAGCCCGAGAACAGCCTGTCGCCCGCCATGCAGCTGCAACTGGTCGATTTTCTGGAAAATTCCGCCCGCGGCGTGGACGACCAGTTTCTGATCGCCACGCATTCGCCGCTGCTGCTTTCGCTCCGGGGCGCGACGATTTACGATCTGGACGCGGACCCGGTGGCGCCGGCGCCGTGGTACGAGCTGGAAAATCCCCGTATTTATTACGAGTTTTTCCGGAAACACGCCGCGCTGTTCGACGCCGGGGCAAACGGCGACACGGCCCGCCGTTCCTGAGTCGCCGCTCCGGCATGCTCCCGGCGGCGCGGCCCGGAGCGGCAACCCGCCTCTCTCCGGCGGCGCGCCTGTTCAGTTGCGTTCTTCTCTGGCCAGGGCTTTGGCCCCGATGTCGCGGCGGCAGAAACAATCCTGAAAATGGATGAGATCCACCGCCCGGTAGGCGTTGGCGATGGCCTCCCGGATGGTTTTGCCGCGGGCGGAAACGCCGAGAACGCGGCCGCCGCTGTTGACGATCACGCCGTCTTTGCACGCGGTCCCGGCGTGGAACACCACCGCCCCGGTCGCCGCCGCTTCTTCCAGACCATGAATCGGAAACCCCTTTTCATAAGCGCCGGGGTACCCGCCGGAAGCGATCACCACGGAGACCGCGGGATCGTCGGACCAGATCAGCTCCGCCTCCCGCAGGCGGCCCTGCGCGGTCTTCAGCATGACATCGAGCAGGTCACCGTCGAAGCGGCGCAGCACGGGCTGAATGTCCGGATCGCCGAAACGGACGTTGAATTCCAGAACTTTCGGGCCCTGTTCCGTTACCATGATGCCAACGAAGATCACACCGCGGAAGAGGAGCTTTTCCGTCTGAATGCCCCGCAGGAACGGTTGCAGAATTTCCTGATCGATTCGGGCCATGATTTCCGGTGTGACGACCGGGGCGGGGGAATAGGCCCCCATGCCGCCGGTATTCGGTCCGGCATCGTGGTCATAGGCGCGTTT
>CASFXO010000427.1 GCA_949298665.1 uncultured Lentisphaeria bacterium | reverse complement strand
GTTACCCGGCCGTGGACCCGGGGGGAAAGCGCGGGATTCGAACCGGCGGATTACGGCCGTTCGGTGCGTTCCACGCCGCATATTCACCGCCCGAATACGTTATTGCTGCTGCGGGACGGCGACCGGATGATTCTCGGGGGTACGCCGGACTACGGGCATACCGGGGGCGGGTTGACGATATTCAATGCGGCGACCGGTGAGAGTAAAACCCTGTCGCACGAACAGCTGCTGCCGAACCAGTCGACGATTGCGCTGGCGAATCTGCCGGACGGGAAGGTATTCGGCGTTACCGGCGTGGCGGCGGGGACCGGTGGTCAGGTGCTGGCGAAGGAACCGGAATTTTATATTTTCGATCCGGATACGGAAAAAATTGTGTTTCATCAGGTCCGGCCGCATCGTCCGGGCGATACCTCGATGGTGTATGACGCGGTGTGCGGCGACGACGGGCTGGTGTATCTGCTGGATGGAGCGACCGGCATGCTGCATGTATTCGATCCGGAAAAACGTGCGATCGTCCGGGACTTCAATCTGGGGGCGGCTTACGGGGAAGTCGCATCCGCTTCCGGGACCGGCATCATGCACAAGGATGCGGATCATTGCCTCTATCTGCTCTTCCGGCAGGCACTGGTGCGTTTTGACCCGGCGACTGGGAAACATGAGAAACTGGCCGATCTGCCGCCGGGGGTCGTAGGGTCGATGGCGCTGACGCCGGAGGCGATTTATTTCTGCGCGGGCTCGCATCTCTGGAGCTGGCGACGCTGACGTTCGAAAAGAATAAAGAAGAAAAGGAAGACGGGGCAGGTCCGGCTATGTGGAAAAATCTGATGATCCGGTTGGTGCTGTGGAGCGGTGTCTGGGCATGTTGTATGGCTGCAACGGCGGCGGAAGAGGTCGCGGCTGTTCCGCGCCTGCAACGGACGGTAACGACTCCGTTTCCGGCGGACTTTCGCGGATTCGAGCCGGTGTCACAGGTGGCTCTGATGCGGGATGGCCGGCCGGCGGCGGCGATTGTCCGGGCTGATACCGGAACCTTGCGCGGCGGCGAGGAGGCGCTGCGTGCGGAAATCCGGCGTTGCTGGGGAGTGGATCTGCCGGTGATGAGTGCCGATGAAGCACTGAAGGCGAAGTTGACACTGGTGCTTTTCGGAGAGAACCGTTCCAACATGCCGCTGCGGCGGCTGGTGGAGGTCTGCGCGGTAGAGAGCGTGCAGGATCCCCGGCACTATGAGGCGCGGATTTATCCGCAGCTGCTGGACTATCCGGCGGGGGTGCTGTATTTCGGGGGCCGCACCATGGAACGGGTGTTGGCGGGAGTCCGGGTGGCGGCGCAGGCGAATCCGGACGCGTCCCGGCTGCCGTTTTTCATCGCCTGCGAACGGGAACGCGGCCACCGTCCCGACCCGGCGGCGATCCGGGAGATGGTGGAAAAAGTGCGCCGTCATCTGACCGAACCGGACAGCTGGATTCCGAATCAGACGGTGATCCGGCTGTTCCGGGATGCCTTCGCGCGGTTTCTGGCGACCGGCTGTCGGGAATACGCGGAGGCGGTGGCGGCGATGCAGAAGCTGTACCTGGAACACTATCAGGAGAATATCAAACGCTTTGATGCCAGCGGACCGGCGCCGTCCTTTCTGTTTCACGAATACGTCTGGAAGCTGGAGATCGTGGCGGTGTCGCCGTGGTTTACGCCGGAGGACCGGGCCCGTTCGGCGGAGCTGATGCGGCAGGTGGCGGAGAACTGCTTCGACTACTATGAAATGCGGCTGCCGATGAAGGACTACGCCGCGGGAGAGGCGAACTACCAGACCAACCATGAGATTTTCTGCTCCCGGACAGTTTATTTCATTGCCGAGTATCTGCTGCGACATTATCAGTATGAACCGGCGCGGTACTGGATGGCGGTGGCGGCCAACGCGCTTTCCGGGGTGGCGAACCAGCCGATCAGTCCCGAGGATGCGGCGGCTTATCAATATTTGAATTACCAGATTTTCACCAGTTACGTCATGGCGTCGGGCAGGTTTGACCTGTCGTTTTTCCGGACCGGAGTGTATCGGAATTACATCCGCTACTGCAAGGCGCAGTATAATCACCTGGGATACACCGCCGCCTACGGAGACAATCCGGCGCTGGGCAACGCCTGGAGTTTTCCGGCGCTGGGGACGGAGTACTCGGTTTCCGGCGATCCGGAATCGGGGGCGCTGCTGAGTCTGATCGCCCGGACGACGCCCTTCGGATCCTTCCGCAGCATGATCCGGGCGCTCAATGTGCCGGATGACCTGCCTTTTGAAATGTCCGATGATCTGGTCGGGCTGGCGGTGTTTCCGGTGGGGGATTTCATTCTGGCTTACAACAAGGGGGACGGATTGTTCGACCGGCCGGTGCTGGACAAGGCTTTTTTCCGGGGAAGCTGGAAAAAGGACGCGGATTTTCTGGCGACTTCGGGATTGTCCGCCGCGCCGCACGGGCATTACGATGCCAACTCCGTGGTGCAGTATGTGGATGGTGCGCATCTCTGGCTGGTGGACGGGGATTATCTGCGAAAGTATCCGGAGGAACACAACACGCTGCATCTTTCCCGAAATGGACGGAGTTATTTCGGCGTCGGGCGGGATCGTTCCCGGTTTGCCCGGCTGGATTCGCACGGGATGACGCCGGATCGGAAAATGGCCGCCCTCGCCACCACCGTGACCGGCTGGAACGGGGCGGAGTGGACCCGGTATATCGGTTTTGCCGCGGGAAACGGATTCTGGGCGCTGGACCGGGTCCGCTTTCTCGAACCGGGGGAATACCAGCTGGACTGCCGCTGGCGGCTGCTGGGCGAGGCGACGCCGGTCAATGATCAAACCGTGGCGTATCAGCAGCGTCCTGCCGACGAGGCGGACCGGCGGCTCCGGCTGACGATCACCGGAGGCGGCGAGGCCTGGCGGCTGCTGCATACGAAGTTCGACACCGGGCACTCGGGAGAGAACGGTTATTACGCCACCTATCCCTGGGCGGACAAATACACCCGCAACTGGGTGGCGCGCCGCCGCGGCGTTTTTGCGCCCGGAGAGGAGACGGTGATGGTGCATTATCTGAAGCCGGGGACGGTGGACGCCCCGGTGCCGGAGCTGTTCCGGATCGGCGACCGCGCCTGGCTGCTGCGCGACGGCGGGGCGCTGCGGCTGGCCGTGCTGGGGCGGTTGAAGGCGGGTGAGGTCGAAATCGAGGCGGATTACTGCTTTGCCGGGCCGGAAGGAGTGGTGGCGGGCAATCCGAAAAAATTGCGTTTCGGCGACTGGATGCCGGAATGGAAAGGGGCTGCGGTTGCGGCGATTCCGGCCGTCGCCGCCGTCCGGTCGGGGCTGCAGTCTCTGGCGCCGTTGGCCACGGCGGACCGCCGTCCCGCCTTTCGGGCACTGCCGGAGTTGAATGTTCCGGTGGGGGCGGTCCGGACGGTGGCGCAGCCGTCGCCGGTGACGGCGCTGGCGGAGGGCGGCGGCACGGTTGCGGTGGGATTGCGCGACGGGCGTCTCCGCGTATATGATACGGCGGGCGAACTCCGTTTCGAACGGCAGTTGCCGGCGGCGGTGGCCGGCGTGGCGGTACTGGAAACCGCGCCGGGTGAATTCCGTTATTTTGCGGGAACCCAGCCGCCGGAACCGCGGGAGGGGCAGGGGGCTGCCGCGCCGTTGTTCTGTCTGGCCGCCGACGGACGGGAATTGTGGAAACGGGAGGTTCCGGCGTTTCAGATGCGGAACGGGACGGTGCGGACGATCTTCTCCGCCTGCTTCCGCAAAGGGGACCGGCGGCCGACCGCACTGATTGTCGGCGCGGAAAACTGGAAATACTATGCCTGTACCTTCGACGGGGAAAAGCTGTGGGAGCGGCAGGTGTATCACGGGGCCACCGCCGGTGCCGCGGGGGATTTCGACGGCGACGGTCTGGACGAGGTGTTTGCCGGCAGTGAATATCCCTACGCGCCGATTCTGCGCGCCGACGGCAAGACCGCCGCTGACCGGATCACCACGCCGTGGACCAGTGCCGTGGCGCTGACGGATATGGATGACGACGGCCGGATGGAAGCGGTCGTCGGCCGCAGCAGCCATGCGCTGGAAATTCACCGTATCCCCCGGGATGGGAAGAAGCAGGAAGGCGCGTCGATCATGCTCGGCGGGTATCCGGAAAGCATCGTGTCGTTCCGTTCCGCCGCCGGTGGCCGGATCGCGGTTGCCGGGCACGACGGTCGGTTGCTGTTGCTGGACGGGGCATTGAAAAAAGTGGGCGAATGGAAGAGCGCCGCTCCGTTGCGTGGTCTGGCCGTGCGCGGCGATCACCTGCTGGCGCTGAGCGATGACGGTTATCTCTATGAGCTGGATGGGCAATGCGTGCCGCTGCGGAAATTTCCGCTGGTCTTTTCCGATGCGGTTCCGGATTTCCCATCGCCGACGCCGTCCGCCGCGGCCCGGGGAACACAGGTGATTTTTCCGCGCTTCTGAGCTGGGGGGTATTGCGACGGTTTCACCGGCGGTGCCGGGCCGGAGCGCGGAGGAGTTTCAGGGAGTATCCCGCGTTTACGGCATTGACGACCGCGACTGCGAGGAAAATGCCGGAGACGGACAGGGCGAAGCATTTGACCGCCAGTGCCGCCGCCAGCGCCGCCAGCGCCATGAAGAGTGCGTTGACGATATTGTTGGCCGCAATGACCCGGGCCGTCATCCCTGCCGGGGCGGCGCGCTGCATCAGCGCCTGCAGGGGGACGGAGAAGATGCCTCCGGTGACGGCGATTCCCAGCAGATCCAGCACGATCCGCCAGAATGAAAGATGTGCCGCCAGTGCGGCGAATGACCGCAATTCTCCGTCCGCGCCGCCTTTGCCGGAGGTGGCGAAAAACAAGTCCAGTGTGAACAGCGCCATGCCCAGTGCCGCCACCGGGGCCAGACGTGCGGAAATTCTGCCGTGGAGCAGCCGGGAGGCGGCGACGGATCCGCCCGCGACGCCGATGGAGAAGAGGGTCAGAAAGAAGGTGCTGACATAATGGTCCGCCCCCAGCACGTCGCGGCTCAGCCCCGGAAGCTGAGAGACATAGAGCGAACCGACCATCCAGAATCCGGACAGGGCGAGAATGCAGCGCCGCACCCGGATGCGCCGAAAAGCATCCTGCAGAATGTTTTTCGTTTCCGCGACAAGATGAAGCGACAGTTTCATCCCCGGATCCGCCGGCGGCGCCGGAGGGATCCGGCGGCCGGCCAGGTAACCGGCGATGGCCAGCCCGGTCAGCAGCAGTCCGGACCAGCCTTCACCGCCGGGGAGGGCGATGATCAGGCTGCCGGCGATGGAACCGATGAGGATGGCAAGAAATGTTCCGCCTTCGATGAGGGCGTTTCCGGCGACGAGTTCCCGTTCCTTCAGATGCTGCGGCAGCAGCGAATATTTGGCGGGACTGAAGAACGTGGATTGTGCCCCCATCAGGAAAAGCAGCACCAGCAAAGCCGTGATGTTCCCGCACAGAAACGCCGCCGCCGCCAGCGCCATCAGCACGATTTCGGCGAACTTGACGATCCGGCAGCAGGGGGCCTTGTCGAATTTGTCGGAAATCTGACCGGCCAGCGCCGAAAACAGAAAATACGGCAGAATGAAGACCGCCATGGCCAGATTGGTCAGCATCGCCGCCCGGGAGGCGTCGGCGGCGAGTTTGAACGTAACCAGCGTCAGGATGGCGCATTTGAGGTAGTTGTCGTTGAACGCGCCGAAGAACTGCGTGACGAAAAGCGGCAGGAAACGTCTGGTTCGAAAAAGCTCAAACATGGTGATTTTCCGCGGCGATACGACTGTTCCCGGCAACCGGATGGAAGATTCCCTGCTCCGCGGCAGCATCGCTCATTCGCCGCCGCCGCTCCGGGCTGTGCCGTCGCATCCTTTGCCGTTCCGGGGCCGGTCCCCCCTGCCGGCTCCGGTTACCGGAACGGGAAAACGGTACGGTCTTCCGTTCTTCACCGCTCCGGCGGTTGGCAACCATTATTTTCTGCGACCGCGCGATTCCCCTTTTTCCTGCTCGGCGAGGGCCGTCAGCACCGCCTGTTTTTCCCGGCCGAGAGCCGACAGCAATTCCCGGTCGCTGATCTTGGCCGGTTTCTGCACGATCTGCGAGAATTGTTTCGCTGTCTGCTGATAATAGCTGGTCCACTTCCGGTATTCCGGCTGGTCGGTCTTGCGATTGGTTTCGAGTTCCCGGATTTTGGCGCGCGCACTGCCGAGGGCTTCGATGTATTTCCCGCAGCCGGTGAGCCAGGCACGACTGATTTTCGTGTCATGCTCCACGAAATAATATTGCGTCCAGCGTTTGACCCGCTGACTGTAGAGTTTGATTTCCGCTGCGGAGAGCGGCTCTCCGTCTTTCCCGGAGAGCAGTTGTTTGGCCCAGTTTTTCAAGCTGGACTCCACCAGATTGTCGGAGAGTCCGGTTTTCAGCCAGTTGGTTTCCTCCGCCGTGTATTTCTGCGGCGCGCCGCCCGTCGCGGAACCGCCGCGGCTCTGCGGCGCCGCCGCGCAATGGATGATAACGCCCAGCGTCAGGCAGGCTGTCAGCATGCGACAGATCATGATTCCGGTCTCTCCTTACTCTACAAATTCCATCTGAGTGACCTTCAACTGCTTGGTCACCGGATCCCGTTTCACCGTCAGAAGCATCTTCACTTCTCCGCGGATGTCGTCGAAATAGACCAGTTTGCCACCACCGGCGTCCTCGTAATCCAGAGTGCCTTTGGTGGTATCCCTGGTGCGGGGTTCATCCTCGCCCTCCACGACTTTGGATACTTTCACTCCGCCGATGTCGGTGACGGCCTGGGCAACCAGGATGACGCGGGTGTCTTCCGACGGCGGAGATTTGGTGGTCATCAGACAGGCGGTCTTGGCCAGCAGCGCCTCCTTGCCCATATCCGTGGTCGCGCCGGTATCGGCATAGGTGATTTCCCGCAGAATACCGGCCCGGTTCGGGATAAAGGTCGTGCTGGGAAGCGAAACGATATCGGACGCGAAGGTGTCCGTGGTCGATTTCGTCCCGGACAGGGGATCCGCCGCCGTGGTCCCGACGGTGGCCACGTTCGAGGTCAACGCATAGAAGATATTCTTGCCGTTGGTCGTATTTTCCCGGTTGTTCAGATTGACCTTGGCGGCGTCGTACGTGGCCGACGTCATCTTG
>CASFXO010000426.1 GCA_949298665.1 uncultured Lentisphaeria bacterium | reverse complement strand
TTTTCGATCGAAAAATGCCGGAACTCGGTATCGGGCAGTGAAACGTCTTCCTGTATGCTACCGCAAACCTGCAGCGGAACCCGGCTCAATCGCCGGTTGTCCGCAATGGACAGCTCCGGGCGACATCTGGGTAACCGCCTCCAGATCATGGAAAGGCTTCAGCAGCGGACGGCCGCGCCAGGTTTCCGCAAAAAGCGGAGAGGGAAGAAACTCCGTCTCCGGTTCCGGCTCCGGCAGGCGGCCGTGGTTGCGACCGAGCTGTTCCGCCATGCCGCCGAGAAATGTCTGAAGCAGCCGGTAGGTTTCCGGTCCCGGACCGTGGTGATACCATTTGTTGACGACCGGATCCGGCGGCATCCGGGCGAAAAGCACGGGATTGCCCGCCTCGCGCTCCTGTTCGGCATACGTTGCGGAAATCGTTTCCCCGGGACATCCCCAGGTACTCACCACCAGGCGGGGAATGCCGTCTTTTTTTCAACCGCTCCAGATCGTAACGGCTGCCGCCGCACCAGGCGGCCGCAGCCACCCGGTCGGGAAAGGCGGCCGCGATCCGCTGCACCATGCTGCCGCCGGACGACTCACCCATCAGCAGCAATTTCCGGTGCGGCAGGCCGAACCGCTTCGCCAGTTTCTCCTGAATATCGAAAACGACGTCGAACCAGCCGGCTTCCCGATAGATGTAATATTGCCGACGATCCTCCGTAATATTGAGGTTGCTTCGGATGGCAAGCGTAAAAACCGTGCAGTTGAATTCCCGCGCCAGCGGCTGCAGCCACGGCTGACTGCCGGGCTTCCGGTTGGCCGCCCCGCTGGGAATGGCGTAAAAAATCATGTTTTCCGCTCCGGGGCGTGGTTTTCCGTCCGGACCGAGCGGCACCAGGTAGCCGACATCGACTTTCTTATTGAGCGGCAGGGAAACCGTCCGCCGATAGTAACCGGTCAGCAGACCGTTCTTGACCGTTTCCTCCGGTGATTCCTCCGTCGGCGTCACATACTTCGTCGGCGGAATCCCGATTTTCGGTGCTCCGTATTCCCAGCCGAAGAACATGACCAGCCGCCCGATGACGAGCACCCCGAGAATCGTGAACAAAATCACGATTTTCCGCGTTTTTCTTTCAATCGGCATGTTTCCATCCTCCATTCAAAGTCTGCTGCAGACAGGTTCCGATTACTTCTCCGTCCGTCACACGCCGGTCTTCCGGCGACGGCAGAACCAGCACCGAAACCCCGGGCATGGCTCCAAGTTTCCGGCTGTCGGCCTCCGTTTCCGCATGGCACAGCAACAGCACCGGAATGCGGCATTTAACCAGATTGACCTCCGGGGAAAGTTCCTCGAACGGCCAGGTACACGGCGTGTCGACCGCAACCACGCCAGCAGCCTCCTCCGGCGCCATCCGGGCCGCAAGCGCGAGCGCCTGAATGGCCTGTTGTTCACCGACACCGAGCAGCACCGTCCGCCGGCCTCCGGGCGCAGCGCTCAGCTCCCGAACGGCCGCCGCGGCCCGGTCCAGCTCGTCGAATCCCGGAGGAATTTCCACCGCTGTAACCGTGAATCCCGCCAGCGCCAACGGCCGCAGCAGCGGGCGCACCACTTCATCCGGCCTCGGGACCGGCAGAAACACATGAAAAGCATTTTTTCCTCCGCGGGGATGCAGCGTCAGCGTCCGGCCTGCATCGATTGCCCGGAAGGTGGTTCCGGATTCCCACGAGAACGGCAGGGCGGCATTGACGCAGGCTCCGCCGATCAGAATTCCGACGCAGATCCCCGCCGCCAGCGCCGGAGCAGGCCAGAAATGCCGGTGCGTCCATCGGATGCGGCGACGGA
>CASFXO010000425.1 GCA_949298665.1 uncultured Lentisphaeria bacterium | reverse complement strand
ACTGGGGCTTTCGGATGCGCGCATCAAAACCATCAGCTACGGCGAAGACCGGCCGGCCGTGGAAGGCAGCGGCGAAGCCGCCTGGAGCAAAAACCGCCGCGGCGTGCTGGTTCCGGCGCGCATGAACTGAGCCGTCGGCTGACGCCCGGTACGTTGCGGGGGCCGTCCGGTTCGGAAAGATCGGACGGCCTTTTGTCCATATCGATTTCTGATTTTTCGCCATAACCGTTGTGTAACGATATAGAAGGAATGATCCCCGATGAGCAAGATTCATGCTGATCACATTTTCACTTCGGAATCGGTTTCCGAAGGGCATCCCGATAAGGTTTGCGACCAGATTTCCGACGCGATTCTCGACGCCTGCCTGATGCAGGATCCCGACAGCCGCGTCGCCTGTGAAACGCTCGCCACCACCAACCTGGTGGTCGTTTCCGGCGAAATCACCACCAAGGCCAAAGTCAACTGGCAGGAAGTTGCCCTGAATGTCGTGCGCGACATCGGGTACAACGTTCCCGGCGTCGGCTTCTGCGCCGACGATGCCAAGGTGATGATCTGCATTCACAAGCAGTCCCCGGATATTTCCCAGGGCGTCACCGAGGGCGAAGGCGCCTTCACCGAACAGGGTGCGGGCGACCAGGGCATGATGTTCGGCTACGCCAGCAACGAAACGGCGGAACTGATGCCCGCCACCATTCTCTACGCGCACAAGATCGTCGAGGAACTCGCCCGGCTGCGCAAAACCGAACCGGAAAAATACGCCTTCCTCCGTCCCGATTCGAAAAGCCAGGTGTCGATCCGCTACCGGAACGGCAAACCGGTTTCGCTGGAAACCGTCGTGGTCTCGCATCAGCACGCGCCCGACATGAAAAACGAGCAGCTCGAACAACTCGTCCGCGAAGTCGTCGCCCGGGTCATCCCCGCCGAACTGATCAAACACGAGGTCCGGTATTACATCAACCCAACCGGACGGTTCGAAATCGGCGGACCCCACGGCGACACCGGTCTGACCGGACGCAAAATCATCGTCGACACCTACGGCGGAGTCGGCTCCCACGGCGGCGGCGCATTCTCCGGCAAGGACCCGTCCAAAGTGGACCGTTCGGCCGCCTACATGTGCCGTTACATCGCCAAAAACATCGTCGCCGCCGGGCTGGCCGACAAATGCGAAGTGCAGGTTTCCTACGCCATCGGCGTGGCCGACCCGCTTTCCGTCAATGTCGACACCTACGGAACCGGCGCCATCGCCGACGATGCCAAACTTGAACAGCTGATCCGGGAGGTCTTCTGCCTGAAACCGGCTTCCATCGTGCGGGAACTCGGACTCAAGCATCCCGGCGACGGCTGGTGTTACCGCGATACCGCCGCCTACGGTCATTTCGGCCGTAACCGGTTCCCGTGGGAAAAGACCGACAAGGCGGCAGCCCTCCTCGCCGCCGCCAGACGGCATCAGCTGATCTGACCATGCCGTCCCGCGGAATACTGGGCGTCGGGTCGGCGCTGGTGGATGTACTGGCCCGGGTCGACGAAGCGTTTCTCCCCCGGGTCGGCGGTGAGAAGGGCGGCATGATGATGGTCGAGAGCGAACGCCAGGACGAATGGATCTCGGCGCTTGCCGCCCCGCCCGCCATGGCCCCCGGCGGCGCTGCGGGCAACACGATCTTCGCGCTTGCGCATCTGGGCATGCCCGTGGCCATGCTGTCCAAGCTGGGACGGGATGAGTGCGGCGCGTTTTACCGGCAGCGCCTGCTGGAAGCGGGCGGGTCGGATATCGAATTTCTGGAAACCGACGCGGCCCGGACGGGACGGTGCCTGTCGCTGGTCACCCCGGATTCCGAACGGACGATGCGCTCTTATCTCGGCGCCTCGCAGCTGCTGACCGCGGCGGAAGCGGCGGCGGTGGATTATGCCCGCTACGATCTGATCTATGTGGAGGGCTACCTGCTCTTTCTACCGGACGTGGTGCCGACCATCCTGCGCTGCGCCCGTAAAGCCGGCTGCCGGACGGCCGTGGATCTGGCGTCGTTCGAAGTCGTCCGGATTTTCCGGGAGCAACTGCTTGAATTACTGAAGCACGACGTGGATCTGGTTTTCGCCAACGAGGAGGAGGCCGCGGCGCTGCTGGGCGACGGCCTCTCCGAATCGGAAACGGCCCTGCGTCTGGGCGCGCTCTGCGAAGTGGCGGCGGTCAAACTGGGCCGCCGCGGCTCCCTGATCGTCCGCAGCGGCACGCTTACCCCCGTAGCGGCCGTGCCGGCGCGGGCGGTGGATACGACCGCGGCCGGAGACAGCTGGGCGGCGGGTTTTCTTTACGGCTATCTGTGCGGACTGCCGGACGCGGCCTGCGGGCGCGTCGGCTCGCTGGTGGCGGCGGAAGTGGTTCAGGTCATGGGTTCGGAACTGCCCCCGGAACGCTGGGACCGGATCCGGATGGAAATACCAACAATGAAAGCGTGACATCATCATGGAATATCAAGTCAAGGACATTCAACTCGCCGCCTTCGGGCGCAAGGAAATCGAAATCGCCGAACATGAAATGCCCGGCCTGATGGCCACCCGGGCCAAGTACGGCCCGGAACAGCCGCTGAAGGGTGTCCGGATTTCCGGCAGTCTGCATATGACCATTCAGACCGCGGTCCTGATCGAAACCCTCAAGGCGCTCGGTGCCGACGTGCGCTGGGCCTCCTGCAACATCTTCTCGACGCAGGACCACGCGGCGGCGGCCATTGCGGCGGACGGAGTTCCCGTCTTCGCCTGGAAAGGGGAAACCCTTGAAGAGTACTGGGAATGCACCTATCGCGCCCTGACCTGGCCGGACGGCAGCGGCCCGGACCAGATCGTGGACGACGGCGGCGACGCGACGCTGCTGATTCACCGCGGCCGTATGGCGGAAATCAATCCGGCCATTCTGGATGAGCCCACCGACGTCCATGAACTGCAGGTCATCAACCGGCTGCTCAAACGGATTCAGCAGCAGGACAACCGGCATTGGCACAAGGTGGCTGAACGGGTACGCGGCGTTTCCGAAGAAACCACCACGGGCGTGCACCGGCTGCTGCAGATGGAGGAACGCGGCGAACTGCTCTTTCAGGCGATCAACGTCAATGACTCCGTCACCAAGAGCAAATTCGACAACATCTACGGCTGCCGCCACTCGCTGACCGACGGCATCAAACGGGCGCTGGACGTCATGCTTGCCGGAAAAACGGTCATGGTCTGCGGATACGGCGACGTCGGCAAAGGCTCGGCCGAAGCGCTGCGCAACGAGCGTGCCCGGGTACTGGTCAGCGAAGTCGACCCGATCTGCGCGCTGCAGGCCTGCATGGCCGGCTATCGCGTCTGTACGGTGGAAGACGCGCTGCCGGAAGCGGACCTTTACGTCACCACCACCGGCAACTGCGACATCATCACCGCCGAGCACATGGCGGCCATGAAGGATCAGGCCATCGTCTGCAACATCGGTCATTTCGACAACGAAATCCAGGTCAGTCGCCTGGAAAAAATGCCCGGCGTGGTCAAAACCCAGATCAAGGGCAGCGAATGCCCGGTGCACCGCTACACCTTCCCGGACGGCCACTCCATCTATCTGCTGGCCGAAGGACGGCTGGTCAACCTCGGCTGCGCCACCGGCCATCCGTCGTTCGTCATGTCCAACAGCTTCACCAACCAGACGCTGGCCCAGATCGACATCGCGCGCAACGCCGACCGCAAAATCGGCGTCTATCTGCTGAGCAAGAAACTGGACGAGGAAGTGGCCCGGCTCCATCTGGAAAAACTCGGCGCCCGCCTCACCGTCCTGACCCCCGCCCAGGCCCGCTACATCAACGTCCCGGTGGAAGGCCCCTACAAACCGGAAAGTTATCGGTATTGATCCCGGTCGGAGACGGCACCTCCATCACCTTTGCCGCAAAAAACGCGAAAAGGAAGAAAAACTCTTCCTTTTCGCGTTTCTTTGCTTTCCCGTGCAGCCCGCGCAGGAGGAATTCCGAAATCAACCGACCTGATTCAAAGCCTGATCGAAGTCGGCGGTAATGTCGTCGATATGCTCGATCCCCACCGATACGCGGATCAGATCCGGCGACACCCCCGCGACAATCTGTTCCTCTTCGGAAAGCTGCCGGTGCGTCATCGACGCCGGATGGAGCACGCAGGTCCGCACATCCGCCACATGCACCACAATCGCCGCCAGCCGGAGGGAATTCATCACCACCTCGCCCGCCGCCTTGCCGCCGCGCACGCCGAAACACAATACGCCGGACGCCCCTTTCGGCAAATATTTCCGACACCGTTCCCGCTGCGGACTGTCCGCCAGTCCCGGATAGTTCACCCAGCCGACTTTCGGATGGCGCATCAGAAATTCCGCCAGAGCCAACGCATTGGCGCTGTGGCGCTCCATCCGCAGATGCAGCGTTTCACAGCCCATGTTGGACAAATAGGCGTTGAACGGCGCCTGCGGCACGCCGAAGTCGCGGATCAGCTGCGCCCGCAGCTTCATGGAATAGGGACAACCCGGGAAATCCCGCGTATAAACCACTCCGTGATAACTTTCATCCGGCTCGGTCAACCCCGGAAAGCGGCCGCCGTGCCAATCGAATCCCCCCTTTTCCACGATGATACCGCCGACACTGGAGGCATGCCCATCGATGTATTTGGTCGTCGAATGGGTCACGATGTCCGCCCCGAAGCGGAACGGATTGCACAGTACCGGTGTCGGAAACGTATTGTCGACGATCAGAGGCAAACCGTGCCGGTGCGCCGCCGCCGCGAAACGTTCGATATCCAGCACGACCAATGCCGGATTGGCCAGCACTTCCGCAAAAATCGCCCGGGTTTCCGGGCGAATCGCCGCATCGATCTCCGCATCGGTCGCCTCCGGCGAAATAAAGGTGAAGGCAATCCCGGATTTCTTCAGCGTATTGGCAAAGAGCGACACCGTCCCCCCGTACAGACTGGACGCCGCCACCACATGATCCCCGGTCTGAGCCAGATTCATGATCGCCATGGCGTTGGCGGCCTGCCCGGAACTGGTGGCGACCGCCGCGACGCCGCCTTCGAGAGCGGCGATTTTCTCCTCGAAAGCCGCCACCGTCGGATTCGCCAGCCGGCTGTAGAAGAACCCGCTGGTTTTCAAGTCAAACAGATCCGCGACACTCTGTGCGTCATTGTATTTGAACGTCGTACTCTGGTACAAAGGCAATACCCGCGCCTCGCCGTTCCCCGGCACGTAACCGGCCTGCACGGCCAGTGTCTCCGGACGCCACTTCTTCCACTCTTCCATCCTCGAAAACCTCCTCACGCGATCAACCGGCTCCTGCGCTTTCGCTGTCATCGATGCTCGTCCGGAACGCCGGAACATCCGGAGAACGTTGCAACATCACTTCCCAATACATTACCGCCGTTCCGCGTTTATTTCAAACCCCGGACGCGCCAAACGGTTGAAAAGCCCCTTCCGGAGTGCTATATTAATCGTACCGAAGTCATGATTTTCATGATTGATCGGCGGAAAGAACACCGGTGCCCGCGCGGATTCGCGGCGGATTCCGATTCATGCGGGAAGAATATCGATCGTGAAGCGCGCTGTAATTGACGTTACCGTTTCCAATGCCATGGGACTCCACGCCCGCCCGGCCTCCATGCTGGTACGCACGGCGTCCCGTTTTCATTCGGACGTCAGCCTGGTCAAGGACGGCGAACCGGTCAACTGCAAAAGCGTCCTGGCGCTGATGATGCTCTCCGCCGGAATGGGCACGGCGCTGCAGATCATCGCCGAAGGCGAAGATGCCGAAGAGGCTGCCCGGGCAGTGGCGGAATTGTTTCTCGATAAATTCGGAGAGGAGTGAATCCGGACACCATGGACGGGCTCGGCAGAGAACAGATTTTTGCGGCAACGCCGGTTTCGCCCGGAATCGCCATCGGCCGCGCCTGGCCGTTCCGCCGCAGCGTGGAGCGCAACAGCGCGCCGGAAGACCGGACCGTGCCGCCGGAAGCGGTGGATGGGGAAATCGCCCGTTTCCGCCAGGCACGCAGCGACACCCGGGAGGAATTGACGCGGCTGCAGCAGCAGCTCCGGGAACAGCTCAACAGCGGGGAAGCGGAGATTTTCGACGCCCATCTGCTCATCGTCGACGACCATACCCTGGTCAACGAGGTGGAAAACTGTATCCGGAACGAGCGCAAAAGCGCGGACTTCGCGTTTCACAAAGTCATTACCAATTACATTTCCGTGCTGTCGGCCATGCCGGATGAATACCTGCGGGAACGGGCGCTGGACATCCGCGACGTCGCCGCCCGGATCAAAGCCCATCTGCGCCATGAAGAGGCCGATCATCTCGATCACCTGAGTGATCGCAGAATCATCGTGGCCACGGATCTGGCGCCGTCGGAAACCGCCCTGCTGGACCGGGACAAGGTCCTCGGATTCGCCATCGAAAGCGGGAGCGCCACCAGCCATACCGCCATTCTGGCCCGCTCCATGGAACTGCCGGCTCTGACCGGCATCCCGCCGGGACTGCTCGACGGGTTGTCGGCCGACGACACCCTCATCATCGACGGCTTCACGGGAAAACTCATTCTCAATCCCGAGCCCCGCACCGCGGATACCTACCGGCTAAAGGCCGAGGAGGCCGGCCGGTTCTACTCCAACCTCCGCCGCGAAAGCATGCTGATGCCGGAAACCGCCGACGGTTTTCTGGTGCAACTGGCCGGCAACCTCGACACCGACAGCGGCCTGAAGGAATTAACGCAGGCCGGAGCCTGCGGCGTCGGTCTGTTCCGCACCGAATATCTCTTTCTGAACCGCCGGACTTCCCCCACGGAAGAGGAACCGTTCGAGATTTACAAAAAGATGCTCTCCGCCACCGAAGGCCGCCCGATAGTGGTCCGCACATTGGATGCGGGCGGAGATAAAATCGTCTCGCATTTCGACCGCACACCGGAACAGAATCCGTTTCTGGGGCTGCGCGGCATCCGTCTGTGTCTGCGGGAACGCCCCGACCTGCTGCGCACCCAGCTGCGGGCGCTGCTCCGCGCCGGTGTGTTCGGTAATCTGAAGGTCATGCTGCCGATGGTTTCGTGCATGGCGGAGGTTACGGAAGTCCGTTTCCTGATCGCAGAACTTCAGAAGGAATTGAAACGGGAAAAGAAAGAATTCGTTTCCCGGTTGTCCGTCGGCGCCATGATCGAAACTCCGGCCGCCGCCCTGCAGACCGACCGGCTGGCGGAAGTCGTTGACTTCTTCAGCCTCGGCACCAATGACCTGGTGCAGTACACCATGGCCATCGACCGCAGCAACGAACGGGTGGCGTATCTGTATCAGCCGTCGCATCCGGCCATTCTGGAACTGATCGCACGCACGGTCCGCGCCGCCCGCCGCCACAATATCTGGGTCAGCGTCTGCGGCCAGATGGCGGCGGACCCGGTGTATACGCCGCTGCTGGTCGGACTCGGCGTGCATGAACTCAGCATGGAGGCCAACGCCATCGGCGCGGTACGCCGCGTCGTCCGCGGACTTTATCTGCATGAAGCGGAAGCCGCCGCCCGCGCCGCCTTGAATGCGGGCAGTGCGGAAGAGGCCCTGGCCATCTCCCGCGCCCTGCTGCGCAAAGTCGCGCCGCAGGTGGCAAAACTCGTTGCCGCGGACCGGGACTGAACCGGAATACCTCCTCTTTCCTGCCGCCCCATTCTGATCCGGCAGACCATCTTTCCGACATCTCTTTGTCCAGAAGTGCCACGCCCTCTGACAACATTCGGCCCCCGGAGGAAAGACATCCTCCGGAGGCCGGAATTCCGACGGAATCACCCGCCGGATCTCGTCATATCCCAACCAGCCCGCGGCGAATGGCCGGAGCCGGCGGCGGCATTACCTGCCGGACTGATATTCCTGCAGGGATTTCGGCACCGCGGGGCCGCTCTTGGCGGCTTTGATACCGGCGACCGTCGCCCGGGCGGCGGCCATGGTCGTCACGTACGGCACCTTGTACTGAATCGCCATCATCCGGATGTAGCTGTCGTCGATCTTGCCGGAACGGCCGATCGGGGTGTTGATGATCAACTGCACGGTCTTGTTCTTGATCAGGTCGCCGATGTTCGGGCGGCCTTCATTGAGTTTTTTGACCACGGTGGCTTCCACCCCATGCTCCGCGAGAAATGCCGCCGTGCCGTCCGTCGCCATCAGCTTGAATCCGAGATCCCGCAATCCGGTCGCCACCGGCAGCAGGTACCGGCGTTCACGTTCGTTGACCGAAATCAGCGCCGTGCCGGAAAGCGGCAGCCGGCTGCCCGCCGCCAGCTGGGCCTTGTAGTAAGCCAGCCCGAAGCATTCGGCTATGCCCATGACCTCGCCGGTGGCACGCATTTCCGGCCCCAGCACCGGGTCCACTTCCGGGAACATGTTGAACGGGAACACCGCCTCCTTCACGCCGACGTAACTGCGATCCTTCTTGACCAGCATATCCTGATGATCCGACAGTTTTCTGCCGAGCATCAGGTTGGTGGCGATGCGCGCCAGCGGCACGCCGGTGATCTTCGCCACCAGCGGCACCGTCCGGGACGCCCGGGGATTGGCTTCGATGATGTACACCTCGTCATCGCACACGGCGAACTGCACGTTCAGAATGCCGATCACCTTGAAGTCGCGGGCAATCGCCGCAGCCTGTTCCTCGATCGTCCGGATGTGTTTTTCCGGCAGACTGACCGGCGGAATCGTACAGGCCGAGTCTCCGGAATGGATTCCCGCCAGCTCGATATGTTCCATCACCGTGGCCACGAACGTGTTTTCGCCGTCGGAGAGCGCGTCCACTTCCGCCTCGATCGCGTTGTCGAGAAACCGGTCGATCAGCATCGGATATTCCGGACTGACCTGAATGGCTTCCACCGCGTAGCGGGTCAGCATCGCTTCATCGTACAGCACCGCCATGCCGCGGCCGCCCAGCACGAAGGAAGGCCGCACCATCACCGGATAACCGATGCTGCGTCCCAGCGCGATCGCTTCGTCCAGCGAACGGGCGGTCCCGCTTTCCGGCTGCCGGATGCCGAGTGCGATCATCCGTTCGCGGAAGTACTCGCGGTCTTCAGCCAGCCGGATTCCTTCCGGCTGGGTGCCGATGATGTGCACCCCCAGATCCTTGAGTTCCTGCGCGATGTTGAGCGGGGTCTGCCCGCCGAACTGGACAATCACGCCGTCGGGTTTTTCCTTGCCGTAAATGGCGAGCACGTCTTCCACCGTCAACGGTTCGAAATACAGTTTGTCGCTGGTGTCGTAGTCCGTGGAAACCGTTTCCGGGTTGCAGTTGACCAGCACCGTTTCGTATCCGGCGTCCCGGAGCGCGAAAGCCGCGTGCACGCACGTATAGTCGAATTCAATCCCCTGTCCGATCCGGTTCGGCCCGCCGCCGAGGATCATGATCTTGCGCCGGTCGCTGACCGGCACTTCGTCCGGCACGCCCGCATAGGTCGAATAATAGTAGTCGGCATTTTCCACGCCGCTGACCGGCACCCGGCAGTAGGTGGCGACGATGCCGGCCTTGATGCGCCGGGAACGGACGTCCTTTTCCGCCACGTTGAACAGCCGGGCCAGATAGC
>CASFXO010000424.1 GCA_949298665.1 uncultured Lentisphaeria bacterium | reverse complement strand
CGGTGTACGTCAGTGCCGGTACCGCCTGCGGTCCCAGCTGCGCCGCCAGCAGCCGGTCCACCACGAAGCTGACCTGAAGCGCGGCGGCGCCGATCAGGCCGGGCAGAACCAGCTTCCACAATTCTCCGAGCACCCGGCTGCGGCGCAGGGAGAAGCCGCGGAACGCGGGAAACACGCCTTTGCGATACAGAAGCCACATCATCAGAATCAGCTGGAGTGCTCCCGAACAGAGGACCAGCAGCGACAGTTTTTCCAGAAAGCCCCACAGCGAGCCGGTGTCCTCCGGCAGACGTTTCAGAAAACCTGCCGCCAGCCCGCCGATCAGAAACAAATTGAGCAGCAGCGCCCCCAGTGCCGGAAGAAAAAACACCCGGCGGCTGTTCAGAATCGCGCCGATCACCCCGATCAGGCAGATGAACAAAGCATACGGCATGAGAAACGGCAGCAGATGCAGCGCCATACGGGAATATTCGGTGGTGACGAACGGCAGCAGCAGTCGCGCTCCGACCGAAAAGACCACCACGATCACCGCCAGCAGCATCCCCAGCGCCGCAAATACCACCGAAAGATCCCGGCGCACCTGCATGAGTCCGCAGCGGGCCTCGGTGTGGGTGATGACCGGGATCAGGGCGGTGCCGAGCGCACCTTCTCCGAGCAGCCGCCGGAAGAGGTTGGGGACCATGAAGGCGAGCTGCCAGGCGCTGGCGAAGGCGCCGCCGCCGAGGACCATGGCTTCGAACATCACGCGGATCAGGCCCAGCAGCCGGCTGAGGAGCGTGGCGAAGGCCACTCCCATGGAGCTTTTGAGAATGCGGTGCTGGCGACTGGACATGCGCCTCTCCGGGTTGTGATTGTGAGGTCTTCAGTATGAATCTATAATATACCGGTTCCGGAGTCGTTTTTCAAGAGGAACGGGCGGCGGACGGAAGGAGGATGGGGGTGAATGATGATTTTTCATGCCGATTGGTTGATTTTGCAGCAAAGGCGATGTAATTTATCGGAAAACAAACCGCCTCGGAACGGGCCGGTGGTGAATGAACCGGTGATGAATGAAATATGTGAATGGACAACAACTGCAGATGATAACGACCGGACTGGCCGTCGCTCTGGCGCTGGCCGGTTGCGCCGGCAGGGAGCAGCCGCTGCCTCCCGTGCCGGAAATCAATCAGTCGATGCGGGCGCAGGGCGCGGCATTTGCCGCCGCGCTGGGTGAGATGCCGGTGCGGGGGACCGTGCTGTATCCGGCTGTTTGGGAATTT
Organism: uncultured Lentisphaeria bacterium; assembly: GCA_949298665.1. Taxonomy (GTDB): domain Bacteria; phylum Verrucomicrobiota; class Lentisphaeria; order Victivallales; family Victivallaceae; genus CALXOD01. The sequence goes on along the minus strand of CASFXO010000424.1, from coordinate 8,253 downwards.
TACCGCACCCGGCCGGAGAAACTGGTGGAACGGGTGCAGGCACTGGGGCTGAACCGGATTTATCTGGTGCTCTCATCCACGGACGAACTCCGCTCCGAACGCGGAGAACAGCTGGCGGCGCTGGCGGGGAGGGCGGCGGCTGCCGATGTGGATTGCGAACTGCTGCTGCAACAGCGCGATTACGTGCCGCGCCGTTCGGGAAATGTGTTTCAGCGGAAATTCGGTGTACCGCGGCCGCTGCATGAAGCGGCGGTGCAGATCGGACGGTTTCTTTCCGGACCGGGGGCGCGTTTCAGCGGCGTGACGGTGGCGGCGGAGATTCATCTTTTTACGCTGGCCAGCCCGGAACTGCCGTCCAATGCCCTGTATCTCTGGAGTGAAAAAGCTTATGGTGCGGGGCGCGACAACGATATTCTGATGCGGCAGCTGCTGGCGGACCTGAAGGATTTCCGGCAGACGCTCGGTGCGGTTCACCGGTTTACCGTGGCGGTGCCGGATTTCTACCATGACCGGGCGATGCGCGGGGATCTGGGATGCGGCCGGATCGGCGACTTTCTGGCGTTTTCCGATTTTGTAATGGTGATCGGGACCGGGAGTCGTCCTACCGATTATGCCGATTCGGTGCAGGAGGAGCTGAAAGCCGCCGGCGACCGGCCCGGATCCGTGCTCATGGGAGTATATCTGGCGGCGCATTCTTCGGAAAATCGGGTGGCACTGCGCCGCCGGGACTGGGCGGATTTCGTACGGATCGTGGAATATCTGCGGGAGCGGGCACAGGTACAGCCGGCCTTCGGCGGCATGGCGATCGCCCCCTGGAGCAGTCTGGAATTGCTGTGGGAAAAGTAACGGAGAAGGAAGCTTTATGCGTTGTCCTCAATGCGGTTGCCTGGAAGACAAGGTGATTGATTCCCGGGCGGTGAAGGACGATACCGGGGTCCGCCGCCGTCGGGAATGTCTGAAGTGCGCCCACCGTTTCACCACTTATGAAAGCATCATCCGCGAAGGCTTGAAGGTGGTCAAACGCAATTCCGCCCGGGAGGATTTCGATCAGGACAAATTGCGGCGCGGCATTCAGAACGCCTGTTACAAGCGACCGATCAACCCGGAGGATATTGACCGGCTGGTGGAGGATCTGGTGGCGGCGATTCAGCGGGACTTCGACAAGGAGGTTGCCAGTGCGGAGATCGGGGCCCGGACCATGAATGCGTTGCGGGCGCTGGACCAGGTGGCTTATGTGCGTTTCGCTTCGGTTTACCGGAAATTCAAGGATGTTGACGAATTTATCGAGGAGATTCGTTCTCTGCGCTGAGGCGCGGCACGGGGACGGAAAACTGGGGTTGCAACCATGATCAAGGCACCGGACCATCCGATTGTGCTGCTGGAGGCGAACGGGGAGCGTCGGAATTTCGATCCGGTGGAACTCCAGAACACGCTGATTCGCTGCTTTCTTGGAGCGGGACTGCAGGAGAACTGCTATCTGGCGGAAGATATCGCATTGGCGGTGGAATATGCGTTCGAGCACTGCGGGCGGACGGGAAAGGTTTTTGCCCGGAGCGAACTGGATTCCGCAGTGATCCGGATTCTGGAGGATACCGGGCTGGCGGATGTCGCCGCGCTGTTCCGGCGCGGTGCGCCGGGGATGTTGTCGGTAGAGTGCCGCGGCGACAAGAGTACGGTGGTGACGGTGTTGCGGAAATTCATGGCCGGGTCGGATGCGCATCTGGACGGTCTTGCCGGAAAGGTGGCTGAGGCGCTGCGGACGTTGCGGATTGAAGCAACCGCTCCCGGATTAATGGTGGAGTTGGCCCGGCATTATGAAGCGTTCGCGCCGCTTCCGGCGGTGCCGACGCCGTCGATGGGAGGCGGGCGGCTGGACGAATTTTACTCGGTGTCCGCGGAGGAGATTGCCGCGGCGCTGGTGCCGGAGACCCGGAAGCTGGTGCGTTCCGGAGTGATTCGGCTGCATGGTGTGAGCCGGATTCTTCCGAGTGTCCGGTTATTCTGTTTTCTGAACCGTTATGCGATGGGGGAAGATTGGGCGCCGCCGGTGACGGAAATGGTGCTGGCTCCACGGCTGTTTGCGCTGGGGCGACACCTGGAATGCTGCCGGTTGACGGCGCTGCGGCTTTTCCGGGAAGTGGGAGGGGATCCGCATGCACGGCTGCCGGTATATCTGTCGCTGCCGGATGTCGGGGATTTCACGGAGCGTTATCTGGAAGTGTCGCACAGTCGCACGGAGCAGCTGGCACGGGAACTCGGACAGATGCTGGCGGAGGAACTGGGCGTGACGGTGGAAAAACTCAATCTTTCGATTTCCGGATAAGGTTCCGGCGGAACGAAGTGGAAATAATCGCGAACAGCGCTTGTAAAACGTGTATTTTATGATATATTTTACGGATTATCGTGATGAAAGCCGACCTATCGGCGTTGTTTTTTTTATGGATGAATGCAGCAATCATAACCTCAGGAGTTTGTGAAAAATGGCAGTACCGAAGAGAAAACAGTCCAGAATGAAGAAGCGTCAGCGCAAGGCCGCCAACCGTTATGAAGGTGTGCAGGCGACTTTCTGTCCGAAATGTGCCGCGCCCGCCGCGCCGCACCGCGTTTGTCCGTCCTGTGGGATGTATGACGGCAAACAGGTGCTCAACGTCAACGACTGAACGGAATTCTGGTTGGCGAATCATGAAAATCGCCGTCGATGCAATGGGGGGGGATTACGCGCCGGGAGTGGTGATCGAAGGCGTAGCCGCCGCACTCTGTGATTTTCCGGATTACGAGATCGTGCTGGTCGGGCATTCCGGTAAGTTGCGGTTTTATCTGGAGAAATATGGATTGTCCGGGCATTCCCGGCTCACCGTGGTTCACGCGGATGAAGTTGTGGAGATGAGTGAGCTGTCCTCCACCGCACTGCGGGGAAAACGCCACAGCTCGATCACCGAATGCGCCCGGCTGCTGAAGGACCGGAAGGTGGACGCCATGGTCAGCGCCGGTCATACCGGTGCGGCGGTGGCCGCCACCAAGGTGCTGGTCCGGACTCTGCCGGGCGTGGACCGGCCGGCTCTGGCGACGAGCATGCCGGCGCAGCACGGTCGTTTTGTTCTGGTCGACGTCGGCGCGAATACGGACTGCAGCGAAGCCAACCTGATGCAGTTCGCGTTGATGGGCGAGGTGTACGCGCGGTATTTGTTTAAGATCGAAAATCCCCGGATCGGTCTGATCAGTGTCGGCGGTGAGGATGTCAAGGGAAATGAGTTGACGAAGAACACGTTTCCATTGATGGACAGGCGCCTGCCGAATTTTGTCGGCAATGTGGAGGCGGATGCGATTTTTGAACGGGCCGCCGATGTGCTGGTGTGCGATGGGTTCACCGGCAATGTTTTTCTTAAAGGCAGTGAGGGCCTGGCCCGGGCGACGATGTTCTGGCTGAAGAGCGTTTTTACCAAGAATGCCTGGCGTATGATCCATGCGAAGATGGTGAAAAGCGCTTTCCGGGAATTGAAGGCGTTTGGAGACGCCGAGGATATCGGCGGCGCGCCGTTGCTCGGAATCAACGGCATCTGCATCATCGGGCACGGGTCGTCCAGCCCGCGTGCGGTGCGCAATGCGATCCGGGTGGCCGGGGAGTGCGTGGAATTCGGATTGAATGAGCAGATAGTGGCCCGCATCAATGAGACCGGCAGCACCACTGCGGAACTGGAAAAAGTGCTGAATACGGCAGAGCATGCATAAGGAGGAGTGATGGGTATCAGAATCAGGGGAACCGGTTCTTATCTGCCGGAAAAAATATTGTCCAATTTCGATCTGGAAGCGATGGTCGATACCAGTGACGAATGGATTCGCACCCGGACCGGGATTGCCGAACGTCATCTGGCGGCACCCGAGCAGGCGACCTCCGACCTGGCATATGCGGCGGCGGAGCGGGCGCTGGCGATGGCGGGGATCGATGGCGCCGAGCTGGACGCGATCGTGGTGGCGACCATCACGCCGGACCATGTGTTTCCGAGTACGGGATGCATTCTGCAGCGCCGTCTGGGGGCGGCCGGGGCATTCTGTTTTGACCTGGAGGCGGCCTGTTCCGGATTGCTGTATTCGCTGGAGGTGGCTTATTCGCTGATGAAGGTCAGTTCCGCCAAATACCGGAACGTGCTGGTGGTGGGAGCGGAAAAGCTCTCCTCCATCGTCAACTGGGAGGATCGCAGCACCTGTGTGCTGTTCGGCGACGGCGCCGGAGCCGTGGTGCTGTCGAACGACGGCACGGACTCTCCGGATTTTCTGGTTTGTTCGGACCTGCATGCGGACGGTAATTACTCCGATATTCTGATCATGCCGGCGGGCGGAAGCCGCTGCCCGGCCTCGGAGGAATCGATTCGCAACCATGCCCATTCCATCCACATGGAGGGGCGGGATGTATACAAACTGGCGGTTACCGGCATGGTCGGGGCCTGCCGGACGGTACTGAAGAACGCGAAGGTTGCCGCTTCGGAAGTCCGCTGCTTCATTCCGCATCAGGCAAATTCCCGGATCATTGACGCGATTGCCCAGCGACTGGATGTGCCGGGTGACCGGGTATACTGCAATATCGACCGTTGCGGCAATACCTCCGCGGCGTCGATCGGGATCTGTCTCGATGAAATTGTCCGTGGCGGGCAGGTGAGCGAAGGCGATTACATACTGCTGACCGCGTTCGGCGGCGGCCTCACCTGGGGCGCGATGCTGATTCGCCGGTAAATAGAGAAGAGCAGGTATGCGCGCCGCTGTGCCGGTTGATTCCGGTCGGCGGCGTTGCCGTATTGGAGGAAGAACGCAGGAAAACTCGGGAACGAGCGGAGACAACCATGAAATCTTATATTGAGAAGGCCGACGTGCTGGCGGAGGCGTTGCCCTATATTCAGAAATTCCGCAATGCGTTGATCGTCGTCAAGTTCGGCGGCAGTTCGATGGAGGATCCGGAACTGGTGCGGACGACGATGCGCGACATCGTGCTGATGGAATGCATCGGATTCCGTCCGGTAGTGGTGCACGGCGGCGGCAAGGCGATTTCCGCCGAGCTCAAACGGCGGGAAATTCCGGTGCGTTTCGTCAACGGGCTGCGGCATACCTGCGAAAAAACGATCCGCGTGGTGGACGACGTGCTGCACAATACCGTCAACCGCGAACTGGTGCGCCTGGGTAACGAGGCCGGAGGGAAACTCACCGGTGTTTCCGGAAAGTCGGTGCTCAAGGCGGCGCGGACCTGGTCGGTGGATCCGATCAGCGGCGAAAAGCAGGATATCGGGTTTGTGGGCGAGATTACCGATGTGGATACTTCCGCGATTGACGCGGTGCTGGCGGCCGGGCGCACGCCGGTGGTGACGCCGCTCGGGGTCGGCGAAGATGGTCAGGTATATAACATCAACGCCGACGTGGCGGCCTGCCGGATCGCGGCGGCGCTGCATGCGCGGAAACTGGTGTTTCTGAGTGACGTGCCGGGGATCATGCGCGATCCTGCCGATGAATCCACGGTGATTCCGACCATCTGCACCGAGGAGATTCCCGAACTGATTCGGGAAAAGGTGCTTTCCGGCGGGATGCTGCCGAAGATCGAAAGCTGTGTGCGGGCATTGCAGGCCGGTATCAACAAAGTGCACTTGATCGACGGCCGGGTGCGGCACACGCTGTTGCTGGAAATCTTCACCGACAGCGGGGTGGGGACTCAGATCGTGCGGCCGGATTCGGTGCTCTGAAATGAATGGGCAACGCAATCTGGTGCTTTGCGGCATGAAGCATTGCGGCAAATCCACCCACGGACGGCGCCTGGCCCGGATGCGGGGGGCGGAGTTTGTGGACACGGATGAGCGGCTGGAGGCGTTGTACCGGGAGCGGTATGGGGAAAAGTCAAGTTGCCGGGAGATATTCCGGCGTCATGGCGAGGCGTTTTTCCGGAAACTGGAGGCGGAAGTGATTGCCGCGCTGGCCGATGCGGCGCCGGAAACGGGAACGCGGGTGACGGCACTGGGCGGCGGCGTACCGTCCAACACTTTGATTACGCGGGAAATGCTGCATCGGCTGGGATTTTGCGTTTTTCTGGAGATCGATGCGGAAACGGCGTTTCGCCGGGTGGCGGCGGGGGGACTGCCGCCGTTTCTGGCGGGAGCGGCCGATGCGGAAAAGTGTTTTGCTGAATTATACCGGACCCGGTCGGATTTCTACCGGGAATGCGCCGATTTGACGGTGCCGATCCGGGGAGAGGAACCGGAAGAAACGGTGACGGCGCGCCTGGTGGCGGCATTGGGGGATCGATGAATAATTCTTATGGAGAAATCTTTCGGATTACGACGTTCGGAGAGTCGCACGGTCCGGCCCTGGGAGTGGTGATCGACGGCATGGTGCCGGGTATTCCGCTGAGCGAAGAGGTGGTGCAGCGGGAGCTGGACCGGCGGCGGCCGGGGCAGTCGCAGCTGGCGTCCCGGCGCAACGAGGCGGACCGGGTGGAGTTTCTGTCCGGTGTGTTTGAAGGGAAGAGCACCGGTACGCCGCTGGCGATGCTGATCCGCAACACCGATATGCGTAGTCGGGACTATGGGAATCTGGCTGAAGTGTTTCGCCCGGGACATGCGGACTACGGATATTTTGCGAAATACGGCATCCGGGATTGCCGGGGCGGAGGGCGTTCCTCCGGACGGGAAACCGCCGCCCGGGTGGCCGCGGGCGCGGTGGCGAAGTGCATTCTGGCGCGGTATGGCGTGCGGATTCTGGCGCACACGCTGGCATTGGGGGGGGTGCGGGCCGAACGGTTTGTACCGGAAGAGATCGAGCGCAATGCCGTGCGTACTGCGGATCCGGACGCGGTGCGGCCGATGGTGGATGCCATTCTGGCGGCGCAGGCCGCCCGGGACAGTGTCGGGGGGCTGGTGGAGTGCCGGGTTTCCGGGGTTCCCGCCGGGTGGGGGGAACCGGTTTTCGACAAACTTGACGCGGAACTGGCCAGGGCGATGCTGTCGCTGGGGGGGGTCAAGGGGATTGAATTCGGAGACGGTTTCGCCGTTGCGGAGCGGCGCGGAAGCGAAAACAACGACGCCCTGTCTCCGGACGGGCCGGTGACGAATCATGCCGGAGGCATCGTCGGCGGCATATCCAACGGTGCCGAAATCGTGTTCCGGATGCCGGTGAAGCCGACCCCCTCGATTGCTCTCCGACAGCAGACGGTCGATGTCGCCAACCGGGCGACGGAGGTGGAGATTCACGGACGCCATGATCCCTGCCTGTGTCCGCGGCTGGTACCGGTGGTGGAGGCGATGACGGCACTGGTGCTGGCGGACATGTGTCTGCGCCATCGGGCGCTGCGAAATTTCTGAAAAAAGACTTCAATCAGGATGCACCCGGCGGAAAGCCGGGTTTTTTTTGCCGTTTGGGAGCGGTGGATTTGCTTTTTTCTCCTGAATTGTCTATAATAAATTATCGCTTTTTATGCAGGCAGGATGATCTTCGGAAAAAAACGCGCGTCCGCGATGGCGTCGTCGGAGCCGGAACGGCCGGAAAAACTGGAGAGACAGGATGAAACCGTTGATCGTGTATGGCTGGAAGGTGTGTCCGCATTGTCACCGGACGGTGGCGTGGCTGCGGGAGCGGGGAGTGCCTTTCGAATATCGCGAAATCGAGGAACAGCCGCCGGAGGTGGTGCGACAGGTGATCGCGGTCAACGGCGGCGACGACTGGGTGGTGCCCACCCTGGAGCATGAGGGACGCTGGCGGCCGGGTGAGGTTTTTCAGGCCGACCGTCTGGAGCGACAGTTGCGGGACTGGGGCCTGTTGGCCTGAAGCGGTGGATCGGTACGGCGTATGCCGTTGTAAACCAATTGAAAAAGGATGAATACCATGAATTTGCGTTGTCCTTACTGTGATGCGGAGTGGATTCAGGAGCAGGATGAAGCCGCGCGGGCGCCGGTCTGTCCGCAATGCCGGGCCGTGGTGACGGTGAGTGAGGACGTGGCGTCGGACGCTGCCGCCGCTCCGCCGGCGCGCTGCCGCCATTGCGGCGAACCGCTTGCTCCCGGTGCGGTGCTCTGCACCAGTTGCGGCACGCATTGCCGGACCGGGGTGAATGTGAAGGCGCTTCAGGCCGCCGGAAAGGTCGGACGGTTCGGCGTGGCGTTGACGGTCGGACTGATCGCGGCCCTGATCGGTGGCGTGTTGTGGGCGGCTCTGGCGATATGGACGGAGACGGAATACGGCTGGATCGCCTGGGCATTGGGGGGAATCGTGGGACTGGCGGTC
>CASFXO010000423.1 GCA_949298665.1 uncultured Lentisphaeria bacterium | reverse complement strand
GGCAGATCAGAATCTGGGAAGTTTCAAAAAAATCCCGCAACGGCAGTTCCCCGCTTCCCGGAGGCGGTGTTTCCGGATCGACCAGCAACCGCAGCGCCAGTGCGCTCTGCGGGAGAAAATCGTTGATCCAGAATGGATTTCTGCGGCTGGCACAGCCGTAGAAACGCGCCGCCGCCAGCTCGTTGAAGGGTTTGACGCCGTTGGTCATGGAGGTGTCCGAAAACGCCGGAAACCGGCGGCCGTGCATTTCGAACCGATCCACGAAGCGCGCCATCCGGACGGCTTCCGGCCGGTGGAATTCGGCGAGGTTCCCGCCGCTCCATTCGTACAGGGCCGCGGCGTACATCATGTAGTGCCCGAAGCCGTAGTTCCAGTACCCGATTCCCTCGCTGCAATAGCCGTCGGCGGGAATGGACTGCAGATACTGGCTCATGCAATACCGGACGCCGAGCAGAATCTGCGCCGTTTCCGTTTTCGGCAGTTCCAGCGTGATGGCGGCACAGGCCAGATTGGAGCTGCAGACCGCGCCCCAGTTGTTCAGGGCCAGCATCCAGTTGAATCCTCCGGCGATCCGGCCGGTGGAGACGCAGCGGCGGAACGGGATCAGCAGCCGTTCCTGAATCCGCTCCGCCATGCGTTGTCTCAGTTCTTCCGGCAGGGCGTCGGCAAAGGTCCGACGGATGATGGCCAGCAGCGCCCCCCGGGCGGATGAGCCCAGATCGATGGTGACCCGCTTCCCGGAAATATTGATGCCGTCGCGGTCGTGATGCGGCATGACCCAGGTCGGTTCCTCCAGAATCGACTCGGCCAGTTCCCGGATTTTCGGCAGGAAACGGCCGCGGTTTTCCAGACATTCCGCCAGCGCGAGCAGCGACAGCTGTTCACTGCGCCGGTGGTAGAGTTTCCGGTAACGGTAGGGACCGTCCGGATCCTTGTAACTGTTCTGATACAATTCCCGGGTGATGGTCTGCACCGGTTCGGTCAGCGCCTCCTCCGCCAGCCGGAAGATCTCCTGGCGCCGTTCGACCTGCCGGGCGACGCGATCCCAGAACGTGCGCTCGGACGGCGGCGGCAGCGGCTCAAAAGGGTGGTCCGGCAGCCGTTCCGCCAGGGCCGCGATTTCCGCGGCAGACGGCGGCGGAAAATCCTGTCCGAAATCCGGCAGCAGGTCTTTCTGCTTTTCAAACTCCGCCTCCGGAATCTCCTCCAGAAGCGGCTCCCGGAGCGTGATCCGGCTGCAGGGCGCGGCGAATGTCCGCAGCGAAATCCGCAGCACGGCCGCTTTTTCCGGCGCCCGGGCGACAAGAAAAACCGGCTTTTCTCCATGCGTACTGTAAGGGATGGCGAGCTGGAGGCGCCCCGGCAGCTCCTTGCCGTCGGAGCCGTAGAAATGCAGGTACAGTCCGCCTACCGTGGAACGGTTGGTCGTGGACGCCGCCTCCAGCCGGGCCTGAAACCGGTAACAGTGTCCGGGGACGACCGGCTGCGCGAAGGTTCCGGCATAAGCCCCCTGTTCCGGCGAGCCGTCGTCGATGAGGAGGGCGTCGTTTTCGATTTTCGCCTGACCGTTGCGGCCGAGATTCCAGTTGGCTTTGCCGTCGGGGCGGGTCAAGGCGACGGTACTTCCGGCGGCGCCGATGCCGACGGACAGCAGCAGGAGGGCGGGAATGAAATGCCCGAACATCAGTACCGGTCCCACAGATTTTTGTCGCTGTCGTTCGGTGCGGAGTTCCAGCCGTTGGCAAAGCGGCCGCCGTATGGTTGCAGGGCATTGGGTACCCGTTCATGCGAGACATTGCCGCCGACCCAGAGTATGTTGAAACCGCTGCCGTGACGGGCATGAAGATAACCGGTGTTGGCATTGCTTCCCTGAACCGGATGCAGGTTGGCATAGCCGTTTTCCACATTTCCCTCCTTGGTGTCGCCGGCGTAAACGGTGTTGGACGGGCGGCGGATCTGATTCAGCTTGGCAGGCGTTTTGGCGTCGCCGCCGCTCTGTTTGCTGCCGGTGATGAACTGGTAATTGGTGCCGTAGCTCACCCGGTAGAGGGCGGTCCCCGCCGGACCGTCGGCGGTATTGAAAACGGTGTGTTCCAGCCCCTTGCCGGAGGTGGAGGCCGGCATCACCAGCGACGGACACAGGTACACGCGTCCGGTGGTGTATTTGCCCCGGATCAGGATGCCGGAAAGCAGATAGTCGGAGCCTTCCTGCTTATAGGGGGGAAAGAAGTCGTCGGAGTCGGCCTGATACATGCTCGTCCCCAGGCCGAGCTGGCGGAGATTGCTCAGGCATTTGGTGGTTTTGGCCTTTTCCCGCGCCTGGTTGAGCGCGGGCAGCAGCATCGAGGCGAAAATCGCGATGATCGCGATGACGACCAGAAGTTCAATCAACGTGAACGGCTTTTTCATGGCTGATTTCATCCTCTCCGGTTGAGGGGGTTGGGTGGTTGGCAACGTGTCCCGGCGTTGATGGCCGGGAAAATGGAATGGGAAACGGTCCTCTCCTATAATGTGTACCAATTGTATTGTCTTGCTGTTATATTATAATATAATCTCAAGAAAAAAACAAGACCGGTCCGGAAAAAAGTTTTTTCCGTTGCGGCGAACGGCGATCAGAGGTAACAGGGATAGACGCCGGCGTAGAGTCGCCGGGCCGGACTGCCGGGACAGCGCAGTCGGCGCAGACATTCCTGCATGGTCATACGCCCGGCTTCCACCCAGTCGGTGGTGATGGTGCTGACCGGCAGATAGCCGGGAACCAGCAGCGATTTGCCGTCGATGGAAAGCAGCGTGAAGTCGTGGCGCAGTTCACGCCCGGTTCGTTCGCGGTAATGGACGGCGAGGCGTTGCTGGTATGTGCCGGAACTGAAGAGAACTCCTTCGTCCGGATCCAGCGGCGGCATGGCGCAGGCGCCATAGAACGGTTCGATGAAGCGGCGACTTTCGCCGCCGGATTCGCGCCAGATATGCTCAAACACCTCGCACCGGAACCGATGACAGGGGATGTCTTGAGTGAATACCACCACCCGGCGGATGTTCCGGGCACGGAAATACTCCCCGGCCAGCTCCGCCGTCCGGACCGGATCCATGCTGATGGTGGACATCCTGCCGTTGTAATCGCGGTGATTTTCCAGTCCCACCGCCGGAAGGTTCAGAGGCAATTCGGCAATCTGCCCGTCGTAGGCCCCCAGAATCAGCAGCAGTTCGGCCGCGGCGGAGGCGGTCTGCAGCTTTTCCAGCAGATTGTTCGCCCGGACGAAATACAGGGTGAGCGCGCAGTTGTTCGCTTCCGCCACCTCCTGCACGCCGCGCAAGGCGTGGGCGCAATAACTGACCTCCACGTTGGCGGATTCGGCCAGCACGGCGATGCGCGCACCTTCCGTGCTGCGTTCCCGGAGCGATTCCCGGACATAGACGCCGGATCCCCGCCGCCCTTCCACCAGACCGCGTGTTTCCAGAACGGCGAGACCGCGCTGCACGGTTCCCATGGACAACGAAAACTGGGCGCACAGCCGGCGCAGCGTCGGCAGACGGCTGCCCGGCTTCAGGTGGCCGCTGATGATTGCCGCCTCCAGATAATCGACCATTTTCTGATACATTCGGCACCTTTCCGGTTGTTGGCGGTACTATACACCGGGAATCGGATTTTGCATATGCAATTGCCGTTTTTGCGTGTTCTTTTTCCGAAACCGGAGCGGATTCAGGGGACGGCGGGAGGGCGGGCGAGAAAGGCTTCGAGACGCCCGCGCAGCTGGAATGACCGAGTGGCAAAGGGCAGGAAAATCCGATCCCCGAAACAAAGTTTCCGCTCCTCGCCGCCGGCTTCAATCCGGCCCTCGCCGTCGGTGACGATCAGGACCGCGAAACTGTCCGTCGCCACCGTCAGTGTCCCGTCGACCCGTAGCCGGTCGCCGCGGAAACACGGTGTGGTGCCCGGATGAAACAGCGCCTGCAGTTCCCCGCCCGGCTGCCGGTCGACAGGTACCGGGCGCAGGAAGAAGCGCTCCCGGATTTCCGCCACGGAGCGGGGGGTGAAGTCGAGCATCGACAACCCGAAGTCCAGATCGCGGCCCATGAAACGCGCCTCTTCCGGCAGGGTGTAGCCGCCGCATTCGAATTCCAGCCGCGCCACGAAATCGGTCGGTTCCATGATTTCAATCATGAAGATCCCCGCGCCGAAGGCGTGCGGCAGTCCGCCGGGCCCCAGAAACACGTCGCCGCGCCGGACCGGAATGGGTTCAAAGCCGCGCAGCATGGCCGCCCGGTCCTGAGCGGCGACCGCCCGCCGGAATTCCTGCGGATCGACGGGATGCTGAAACCCCAGATACAGAATCGGCTGAACGTCCGGCCGGTGTCCGAGAATGACGTAGCCCTCGGTCTTGCCGGCATCGGCGTTCAGGTGCTGCCGGGAAAACGCCGCCGTCGGATGGCATTGCAGTTGCAGCCGTACCGCGGAATCCAGGAATTTCAGCAGAAATCCAGCCCGGCACCCGAAGGTCCGGCAGTGCCGTTCTCCCAGTATCCGTCCGGGATCGGCGGCCGCCAGATCGGTGAACCGGATGAGGCCGCCCGGCTGCTCCAGCCGGGAAACGCCCTCCGGCTCCCGGCCCGGATTGACGGCAAAGGTGTCCGAAAGAATCCAGTCTTCCGGGAAATGCGAGTCGGACGGTGCTTCCGCCCCGGCGAGTTCATCCAGGGTTCGTCCTCCCTGATACGACCGCTAGACACGGTTGGGCGGAATCGGGTAGAAAGGCCGCAGGGACGCGGCATCGGCGGCGGTCGGCATGAATGATTCCTCCTGGTTTAATTCGTTATGTTGCGGCCCAATATAACGGGCCGTCCGGTAAAAAGCAATGTCGATTTCTGCGGAGCCGCCGGAAAATCCGACGACGATCCGTTTCGGCACAGGGGATGGATTTGACGCCGCGGGGGGGACCGGTTATATTGTATGCTCCATGGAAATGAAGGAGAATGGAACCCATGCATGAATTGACGGCTTTCTGCAAATGGTGTCAGTTTCTGCCGTATCGCGAGATTGCGGCGACGTTGCGGACGCTCGGGGTGGACGGCGGTGATGTGGTGTGTCGGCGGGAATCGCAGATTACCCCCGATAATGCAATCCGGGAATTGCCCGCGATCAAGGCGGCGTTCGACGCCGCCGGACTCTCCCTGAAAACCCTCGTGACGGATGCGGTGTGCGCGGACGATGCCGCCGACCGGGTCTTCGGCGTCGCCGCGGACATCGGGGTGGAGCGGGTGCGGCTGGGATTTCTGCGGCTGGACGGGAAGCCGTATCCCGAGCGTTTCGCGCAGGCCCGGCGCGACCTGGCCGGACTGGAGAAACTGCTGGCGCGCCGGAAGCTGCGGGGCAGCCTGCAATTTCACAGCGGCGGTTTCTGCCTGGAAGCCAACGCCAGCGCGGTGATGCGGCTGCTGGACGGTTTCGATCCGGCGGTGCTGGGGGTGCAGTTCGACCCCGGCCATCTGGCGGCGGCGGGGGAGCCGGTCGGCATGGCGCTGGACATGATCGGAACTTACCTGCATGGTGTCAATGTGAAAAGCCCCCGTTATGAGCCGGTGGTTTCCGCCGAAGACGGGCGCTTGAGTTACCGGATCACCTGGGTGCCGCTCAAGGACGGCATGTTGCATGTGCCCCGGCTGCTGGCGGAGCTGCGGCGGGTAGGGTATGGCGGGACGCTGAATCTTTTCTGCGAATACTGCTGCGGATTTTATTCGGTGGAGCATGACGTGGCCGCCACCACCCGTCTGGGGGCGGCGGATGTGGCGTATTTGAAAACCTGCATGGTGGCCGCCCTGTAATTTGCAACTGTTTACAGCTTATTGTGCTGTGAAAATGACGGGAAAGTGACGAAAAAGTGACGAAACGGTTTCGCCGGGAGACCTCCGGCTTGGACGGAACGGTCGGGGGCGAGGCGTGAATACGAATACGAAGGAAACCATGAAGAAACTCTATTTCGCCGGCATCGGCGGCGCCGGAATGGCGCCGCTGGCCGCGATCGCGCTGGAACGCGGTATTCGGGTGGTGGGGTCGGATCGGGAACTCAATGCCAAAACCGCGGCGCTGGCGGCTTCGGGCGCCGTCGTTTTCGCCGGACATCGGGCGGAACAACTGCCGGTGGATGCGGAGTGGCTGGTTTACTCTTCCGCCGTACCGCCGGACAATCCCGAACGGCAAAGAGCGCGGGCACTGGGGATTCCGGAGATCCGACGCGGCGAATTCCTCGGACTTCTCACCCGGCATTATCCACGGACGGTGGCGGTTTCCGGTTCGCACGGCAAGACGTCCATTACCGCGCTGCTGGTGCACATCCTGCGCCGCTGTGGCCGGAATCCGGGATATCTGATCGGCGGGGCGGTTCCGGGGCTGCCCTCCGGATGCGCGGGAGACGGGGACATATTCGTCACTGAGGCGGATGAGAGCGACGGGACGCACACGGCGCTGCATCCGTGGCTGGGGGTGGTGCCGAATGCGGACGGGGATCACGCCTGGAGTGTCGGCGGAGAAGCGGCGCTGCGGGAGAACTTTCACCGCTTTGCGCGCCAGTGCGGTCAACTGCTTTATTTCACGGATGGGGTGCCGGCGGGATGGTTTGCCGGGCATCCGGCGGCGACGGCGTATATGGCTTCGGCGGCCGATGCCGCTTTTCCCGGGTTGATCGGTTTTCAGCGGCGGAATGCCTTTCTCGCCGTCGAGGCGGCGGTCCGGCTGGGGGTGGAGCGGTCGGCGGCGCTGGCGGCGGCGGCCGGCTTCCCGGGGGTGGCCCGACGCATGACGGTGCACCGCAGCGGGGCGGCGCTGACGGTGGTGGAGGATTACGCGCATCATCCGACGGAGGTGAGGGCTTCACTGGAATTTCTGCGGGCGAAATATCCCGGGTGGCATTTGCGGGTGCTGTTTCAGCCCCATCGCTATGCCCGGCTGCAGAAATATCTGGAGCCGCTGGCGGCGGCACTGCGACAGGCGGATTCCGTGATGGTGGCGCCGGTGTTCGCCGC
>CASFXO010000422.1 GCA_949298665.1 uncultured Lentisphaeria bacterium | reverse complement strand
TGGTGCGCGGCGTGGGACTTGAACCCACAAGCCTTTCGGCGTCGGGACCTAAACCCGGTGCGTTTGCCAATTTCGCCAGCCGCGCGGACCACATTTTACACTATACACCGCCGCGACCGGAAAAGCAAACGGCGCCGCTCCATTCTTCCGTCGGGAAAAGAATGGAGAATTCCGTATTTTCCGGTTGAACTCTGCGGCTTCCGGCCTATATTTACCTGAACCGGAGAATGCCCCGGACCGGCGGAAGGCCGGCCGGGTATGGGAAAAACCGAAAAACATGTGGAAACTGCTTCAGGATATACGGATGCTGCTGACGCCGGCGGACAAGGGCCGCATGGCGCTGCTGACGGTGCTGATGGTGATCGCCGCAGTGCTGGAGCTGATCGGCATCAGTATTCTGATGCCGGTGGTGGCGGTTCTGACCAGGCCGGAACTGCTGGAGCAGAACCGGTATCTCGCCATGTTCCACCATTGGATCGCACCGGAAAATCCCGCCGCGTTTCTGCTGATTCTCTGCGGCTTCGTGACGGTGTTCTTTCTGTTCAAAAACGGGTTCGTGCTGGCGATGACCTACCGGCAGTCGCAGTTCATTTACGACCGGGCGTATGAATGGTCGGTCCGGCTTTTCGACAACTACCTGGGGACCGATTACGGTTTTCACCTGCGGCACAATTCTTCGGAACTGCTCAACAACATTAATTTACTCTGCACGGTGGTCATCGGCGTTCTGCTGCCGCTGATGATGCTGGTGTCGGAGGCGATCGTGATTCTGGCGATCGTCGCGATGCTGATGGTTTTCGTGCCGCTGACCACGCTGGCGGCGTTTGCGGTGGTGGCGGTGATCGGGGGCGGGTTGTACTGGCCTTTTGCCCGGTACAACTACCGGCTCGGACGGCAGCAGATGGAGCAGTCCCGGGCGGTGTTTCAGGACATGCTGCAGGGGTTCGGAGGCATCAAGGAGATCAAGGTCGCCGGACTGGAGGCGCGTTTCGGAGCGACTTATGCCGGTCATCAGCGGGAACGGTATCATACGGAAATGCTGCTCTATTTTTCCGGACAGTTTCCGCGTCTGGCATTCGAAACACTGGTGGTCATGCTGGCCATGGGGCTGCTCGCGGCGCTGACCGCCGCCGGAGTGGCGGCGGGCACGATTCTGCTGACGGCGGCGCTGCTGGCCATGGCGATGTTCCGGCTGCTGCCGGCGGTGTCGCGGGTGCAGTACAATCTGGTACGCATCCGGCAGGGGGTGTGTTCATTCGACACGGTGTTTCATGATTTGACGCGGCTGGCGCCGGAGCGCCGGGCGGAAACGGCGCCGCCGCTGGTCTTCCGCCGGACGCTGACGGTGGAGCACTTGACCTTTCGGTATGAACCGGGACGGGCGCCGGTGCTGCAGGATTTTCAAGCCGAAGTTCCCTACCACGCCAGCGTCGCGCTGGTCGGGGCGACCGGCTGCGGAAAAACGACGCTGGCGGACCTGATTCTCGGTTTGCTGACCCCGGAATCCGGGCGCATTGCGGTCGACGGGCGCGACATCAGGGAAAATCTCGCCTCATGGCAAAAACTGGTCGGCTATGTGCCGCAGAATGTTTATCTGGTGGACGGCACCATCCGGGAAAACATCGCGTTCGGGCTGCTTCCGGAAGAAATCGATGACCGGCGAATCGCGGAATGCCTGACGCTGGCGCAGCTGGAAACGTTCATTGCTTCCCTGCCGGACGGCACCCGTACCATGGTGGGCGAGCAGGGCGTGAGGCTTTCCGGTGGACAGCGCCAGCGCATCGGCATTGCCCGGGCCCTGTACCGGCGCCCGGAAGTGCTGATTCTCGACGAGGCCACCAGCGCGCTTGACGTGGAGACCGAACAGGCGTTCATCGACGCCCTGCGGACGTTGAAGGGCAAGCTGACCATCCTGATGATCGCTCACCGGTTGAGCACGATCGAACATTGCGATCAGGTGATCCGGTTATGAAACAGCGCATTTCCGTGGCGCTTGCGGCATGGCGCGGCGAACAATGGATCGGCATGCAGCTGGAGAGCCTTCTCCGGCAGAGCCGAAAGCCGGATGAGATTGTGATCTGCGACGATTCTCCCGATGACGCCACGGAGCGGGCGGTCGCACCTTTTCTGCGTCCCGGCGGGGAGGTCCGGTATGTGCGGAATGAAACGCGGCTGGGCATTGTCCGCAATTTCGAAAAAGCCCTGCGGCTGTGCACCGGCGATCTGCTGTTTCCGGCCGATCAGGACGATGTCTGGGATTCCGACAAATTGGCGATTCTGGCGGAATTTCTGGAGCGGGAGGCGGACTGCGATCTGGTTTTCTGCAACAGCCGGGTGGTGGATGCCGGGCTGCGGGAAATGGGACATGCCGCGTGGGATCTTCAGGGATTTGATCCGAAATGGCTGGAGATGGCCCCGGAGGAATGGTGCGCCCGGATGCTGATCCGGCCGACGGCGTATGCGCACGACATGGCGTTCCGGCGGGAGACGCTGACCTGGTGTCTGCCGTTTCCCGGGACGGAGACGGGGGCCTGTCATGACTTCTGGCTGGCGTCGCTGGCGGCGGCGCGCGGTCGGCTCCGTGCCGTGCCGCGCTGCCTGACGTCCTACCGCTGTCACGGCGGGAATTTCACGGTGTTGCAGCGCTGCGGTTGGCTGGCACGTTTGCGCCAGTTGCGGCGCGACGGCCGGGAGGAACTGCGTCGGAGCGCGGCCCGTTACGAGGCATTGGCCCATCGGCTGGAGACCGTGCCGGAGGTGCTGCCGGCAATGCGGACACTCTGTGGAGAGCTCGCCGCATATTACCGGCTCCGGGCAGAAGGCGGAACTCCGTCCGCCGCCGCCTATCGCCGTTTCGGTGCCGGCTGGAAAAGCCGGTGGCGCGACCGGCTGCTGCCGCGCTGAGCGGGGAAGCAGCCGGAAACCCCGACCGGTGGCATC
>CASFXO010000421.1 GCA_949298665.1 uncultured Lentisphaeria bacterium | reverse complement strand
GCGCTGCATGGCGAATTCGCACTGCCGAGCGCCTTTGCTGCGTTTCGGCCTTTTCTGCCGTCGTCTCCGGACGCCCCGGGACACGCCTGACCACCGTGCCGTACGCCCCCCGCGCACGGCCGCCGGATCAATTCCGTTCCGGAACGTCCTCGTCTTCCAACCGATAGACCTGCGAACCGAACCGCGGCAATACCACCTCTTTCGTCAGCTCGCTGCCGTCGATGAGACTCCGACCGCGCAGTGCCGTATGAAACATCTCCGATCCCCGCGCAAAATTATAAACGAACAAATACCGTTTCCCCTCCCCTTCGCGCACCGTGGCATGAACCCCGGCGGGCGTCGTCAGCAACCGGCGGATGCCGTGGCGTTTCGCCAGCTTGCCGTAAAAGGTCAACAGGAAATCCAGATCGCTGCGACCCGCCTGATAATAGGCGAACCCCTGGCCGTAAGCATTCACCGTCAGCGCCGCCTCTCCGGCATAGAAGTCGCGTACATACTCCGCCAGCACCTCCGCACCTTCCGGATGAATGCGTTCGGCGTAATCCCGCACCGCGTGGCTGCCGGTGAGATTCAGCGAATTCGCCGCCGTCACCCGGAAAAACTGCCGGTCGTCCGGCGTCAACCCGTCCAGTTCCTCCTGCCGGATGCCGAAAAGTTCCCGCAGGCCGTCTCCCGGCAGCCCCCCCTCGAACACCAGATTGTCTTCGTTGACGTATCCGGAAAGATATCCGGAAATCAACACGCCTCCTCCGGCGACGAACTTGCGCAGATTCTCCGCCACCCCCGGCTTGAGCATGTACAGCATCGGCGCCGCCACCAGCTTGTACGCCGACAGGTCCGCGGTGCTCTCCACCACGTCCACCGGGATGTTCAGTTCCCAGAACGCCCGGTAATGCTGCAGGATGGTTTCGCACGGCTTCTTGACCTCCGTGGCGGAAGGCCCCTGGGATACGAGCAACGCATCGTGCGAATCCCAGTCGTAAATCACCGCAACCTCGGGATGGGTCATGGTGCCGCGCACTTCACCGATTTTCTCCAGAATCTCGCCGACCTCGGCGACATCCCGGAACACCCGGGTGTTTTCGGAGCCTTCGTGATCGACCACCGCGCCGTGCAGTTTTTCGCTGCCCCCGCGCCCTTTGCGGAACTGAAAATACATGACCGCATCCGCGCCGTGCCCCACCGCCAGCAGCTCCTCTGCCCGGTGCAGCCCCGGCCGTTTCAACCGATAAAACGGTTTCCAGTTGAGATTGCTCGGAGTAGATTCCAGCAATACGAACGGTTTTTTGGCCATGGTCCGATGCAGGTCATGGATCATCGCGCTTTCGCTCGCCGCACTCGCGAAATCCCGCGCATCGCACCAGCCGGGATAACGGTCGTCCGCAATGAAATCACACAGCTCCGCAATCCGGTAGTAGTTGATCCCCTGAAAAAATCCCATCATGTTCGTCGTTACCGGATGCTGCGAATGCTGCCGGACCGCGTCGATCTCCCAGCGCATGAAATCGCAAACCTGTTCCGTGGCGAACCGTCGCCATTCCAGTGCCACGGCGTCCATGCAGGGGTCGTCCGGCTCGATTTCCGACCAGTCGCCGTAACGATGACTCCAGAAGGAGGTCCAGCAACGGCGGTTGAAATTCTCCAGCGTGCCGAATTTCCGCTCCAGATATTCCCGGAAGGCTTTTTTACAGAGTTCGCAGTAGCAGTCGCCGTTGTATTCGTTGGAAATGTGCCATGCCGCCAGCGCCGGGTGCCCGGCATAGCGTTCGGCCAGCCGCCGGTTGATCTCCCGGACTTTTTCCCGGTAGACCGGCGAGCGCCAGCAGTGATTCTGCCGTTCCCGGTAGGTGTCCCGAATCCCATGACGGTCCACGCGTCGGACTTCCGGATACTTCGCGCTCAGCCAGGGCGGGCGCGCGCCGGAAGGCGTGGCCAGAAACACCTTGTTCCCGGCTTCGGCCATCCGGTCCATGATCCGGTCGAGCCAGCCGAATTCGAACCGCCCCTCCTCCGGTTCGCAGACGCTCCAGGCGAAAATCCCGACCGAAAAAGTATTGCAGCGGGCCAGCCGCATCAATCGGAAATCCGCATCGATGATCTCCGGCCGGTCCAGCCACTGATCCGGATTGTAATCCCCCCCGTGCAGAAAATAATCGCAACCGGCGATGATCGGCGCATGTTTCGTCATGATCGATTCCTCCTCCTGCTCTGGCATTTTCCCAATCTTGACCGGACCGTCCGCCACAGGAGCCACCCCCTTCCCCGTCTGCCGGGATGACGACACCGGAGAAAAAACGGAACGGGCACCGGAAACATGGTACCATAGCGCTGCTTCCGCCGTCTGTCCAGTACCGGCCGGAAAGTTTCAACGCTGCCGCCGCCGCCCCAGCCGCGCCATCACCTGCTGCAGGTCGCTCCACGCGTCCCGCTTGGCCGACTCCTGCCGCAGCAGAAACGCCGGGTGAAACGTCGGCATGACCGGAATGCCGTTGAAATCGATCCAGTGCCCGCGCATCCGGCTGATGCCCGCCGACTCCTTGAAGAGAAACGACAACGCCACCCCGCCCAGACTGACGATCACCTTCGGCCGGACCAGTTCGATCTGCCGTTTCAAATACCCGATGCAGGCGGCCGCCTCGTCCGGCTCCGGCGCCCGGTTCCCGGGAGGACGGCACTTGACCACATTGGCGATGTACACTTCTTCCCGGGCGAAGGTCATGGCGGCAATCATCTTGTCGAGCAGCTGCCCCGCCCGGCCGACGAAAGGCTGCCCGGTCCGGTCCTCGTCCGCACCGGGGCCTTCGCCGATGAACATCAGTTCCGCCCGGGGATTGCCCTCTCCGAACACCGCGAGATGCCGTTTTTCGCACAACCGGCAGCGGCGGCACACGCGCACCTCCTCCGCCAGCGCCGCCAGCGCCGCCTCGGGACCGGCCGCGGGAACGGCATCCGCCGCAGCCGGGGCGGGAACCGGTGCCGGGGCGGCTTCTCCTGCTTCGGCGGCAACCACTTCCGGCGCGGCGGCCGGAACGGCGGGAACATCGCTCAGAAATTCCCGCCAGACCGCCGGGTCGAGTTCCACCGAACGGCGTCCGGCACCCTCGTTCTCCAGACATTCGGTCAATATCCGATAAAAACAGTCGCTCATATCCTGCACTTTCCGGGGTTTGCGGACTTGCCGCGCAGGCAATCCGGTGTTATCTTAAAATATAATCCGCTTTGACGAAATTGTAAAATTCAAAATAGAGGGAGCAGGATTGCATCATGCCGATGATTGGCGAAACCGCGGCTCCGGAAGAAGTCCTTCCGCCCAAAGCCGTCTCATTTCTGGACCCGCTGTGGGAAGGCGTCTCCCGTGTGCTGGAGTGGTTCGTCGACCAGCGTTTTCAGCTGCTGGCCATGTTGATCGGGCTCGTGATCACCGCCGTCGTCATGGCGGCGGCCAGCTGGATGCTCCGGCGGCTGCTGCCCGCCCTGATGAAGAAAACCGGCGCCCGGCTGGATCACAGCCTCACCATCCGGCTGCATCTGCCGGTGATGATGCTGCTCGGCGCCACCGGAATCATGATCAGTTTGCAGGCGCCGGCGCTGCCGCCGGTCATTGCCGGCTGGCTGCCCCGCTGCTATTACGCGATCATCGCGGTGATCGTCTTCTGGGGGGTGCTGCGGGTGATCGGCGTGCTGGACTCCTATTTCAAGGACATTGCCGCGAAAACCGCCAACTCGCTGGACGATCTGCTGATCGACCTGGTGCGCCGGGTGGTCAAGGCCGCGGTGTGGATCATCGCCATCATTTTCATCGCCCAGAACATCTTCAACCTGAACGTGAGCGCGCTGCTCGCCGGGGCCGGGGTCGCCGGGCTGGCGATCGCCTTCGCCGCCCAGAATACGTTGGCCAACATCTTCGGCGCGGTCACGCTGATCCTCGATAAACCGTTCAAGGTCGGCGACCGCGTGGAAATGGGCACCACCTCCGGCACGGTCGAGGCCGTGGGACTGCGCAGCACCCGGCTGCGGTCGCTGGACGGTACGGTCTGGTACGTGCCCAACCGCCAGATGGCCGACAGCACGCTGCTCAATTACGCCCAGCGGCCGAATCTCAAATATGCGTTCGACATCGGCCTGATTTACGGAACCACGCCGGAGCAGATGCGGCGGGCGATGGCGATTCTGCATGAAATTCTGGATGATCACCCGATGTTCGACATGGAGACGCTGCCGCCGCGGATCTATTTTACGGAACTGCGGGACTGGTCGCTCAACATCAGCGTCATCGTGTGGTTTCAGACGCTGGACTGGTTCGCCATGCAGGAAGCGCGCCAGGAGATCAATTTGCAGATTCTGGAGCGCTTCAACGCCGAAGGTCTGAGTTTCGCCTTCCCGAGCACCACCAACTACCTCACCGCCGACAGCGCCGGTCCGGTGAAGATCAAGAATTCTTAACCTCATTTCGAAAGGAATTACAGCATCATGAAAGTCATCGTCGCCTATTCCGGCGGTCTCGACACGTCGGTGATCGTCAAGTGGGTCAAGGAAACCTACCACGCCGAAGTCATCGGCTTCTGCGCCGACGTCGGGCAGGAGGAAGAACTCAACGGCGTGGAGGCCAAGGCCATCCGCACCGGCGCCAGCAAATGCTATGTGGAAGACCTCACCGAGGAATTCGCCCGGAATTTCATCTTCCCGATGATGCAGGCCAACGCCATTTATGAAGGCAACTATCTGCTGGGGACCTCCATCGCCCGCCCGCTGATCGGCAAGCGCCTGATCGAAATCGCCCGCGCCGAAGGCGCCGACGCCATCTGCCACGGCGCCACCGGCAAGGGCAACGACCAGGTCCGGTTCGAACTGACCGCCTACGCCATGGAACCGAACATCAAAATCATCGCCCCCTGGCGCGAATGGAACTTCACCGGCCGCATGGATCTGATCAAGTACGCCCGGGAAAACGGCATTCCGGTTACCTCCACCGCGGAAAAGCCCTACAGCATGGACCGCAACCTGCTGCACATCAGCTTCGAAGGCGGCATCCTCGAAGATCCGTGGAACGCCTGCCCCGAAGACATCGCCGTGATGACCCGCCCCCTGTCCCAGGCGGCGAACGAGCCCGAAGACGTGATCATCACCTTTGAGAAGGGCATCCCGGTCAAGGTCAACGGAGAAGAACTCTCCCCGGCCAACCTCATGCGCAAACTCAACGCCCTCGGCAAGAAGCACGCCGTCGGCCGCGTGGACATCGTCGAAAACCGTTTCGTCGGCATGAAGTCGCGCGGCGTGTATGAAACGCCCGCCGGCACCATCCTGCATCACGCGCACCGGGCGCTGGAAACGATCACCATGGACCGGGAAGCGATGCATCTGCGCGACAGCTTCATCCCGCGTTACGCGGAAATGGTCTACAACGGCTTCTGGTACGCGCCGGAGCGGGAAATGCTCCAGGCGGCGATCACCGAAAGCCAGAAGTTCGTGACCGGCGACGTCCGGGTCAAACTCTTCAAAGGCGCCTGCCATGTCACCGGACGCCGTTCCGAATACAGCCTGTATGACGACGCCATCGCCAGCTTCGAAGGTGCGGAAGCGTACAATCAGAAGGATGCCGAAGGCTTCATCCGGCTGAACGCCCTGCGGCTGCGGGTGCTGGCCCGGAGCAAACAGCGCCGGTACTGATTCCGGGACGGTCCGGAAAGCAGCGGAACGCCTGTGGCGTTCCGCTTTTTTTGTTGGGTAAAAAACGTCTTTTCCACTTGCAGCACCGCCGAACCGGCGCTATGATAACGCCGGAGACCGTTCAGCCGCAACTACCGGGAAAGGAAACGCACCGTGATGAAATCCGATTGGTTCCAGACGCCTTCCCTGGCCCCCGCCGCCAGCCGTTCGGCGGAACTTGTTCCGGAAATGCCGGACGATCAATGGCAATCCGCCGACACCCCGGTCGTGATCGCGGACCGGAGCACGCCGGAAATCACCGGACGCGTTCTGACCGACGGTGAATGGGTTTCCGGTACCGGCGACCGGGTCGAC
>CASFXO010000420.1 GCA_949298665.1 uncultured Lentisphaeria bacterium | reverse complement strand
CGCCCGGCTTCGCGACACCATGCGCCTGGAGATCCGCCGGATCACCAAGGAGCGCCACCTGACCGCCATTTACGTCACCCACGATCGCCGTGAGGCGTTGAGCATGGCGGACCGGATTGCGGTTCTGTCCTCGGGCGTACTGCAACAGGTGGGTACGCCGGAGGAAGTGTATCGAAAACCGGCCAATCGGTTTGTCGCCTCGTTTCTGGGGGACGCCAATTTTATTCCGGCGGAAGTAACGGCAGTGGAGACCGGACGCGTGCGGCTCCAGTCTCCGCTCGGCCCGCTGACGGCGGACATGGAAAATCCGCCGCCGGTCGGCACCGCGCTCACCGCCATGCTGCGTCCGGAAAATCTCGCATTCGCCGCTGACAGGGAAGCCGAAAACACATTTTCCGCCACGCTGGAATCCGGAGTCTTTCTCGGCGACCACCGGGAATGGCAGCTGCGCGCCGGGGAACTCCCGCTGCTGGTCAACGAAAGTGCGCCCCCGGCACGCCGCCTTGGAGAAACCGTCCGCCTGACCATCCGCCCGGACCGGATCGCCCTGCTGGGAGACACGGCATCATGACCACGATCCGGCGCATGCTGCCGGCCCTGTTGCCGCTGGTGGTGCTGCTGGCCGTACCGCTGCTGCTCCGCCCCGGGGCCCCCGGCGCCGCCGCGGCCGCCGGAGGTGACGGGACACCTGACCGGCTGGTCATCATCACGCCGCACACCGAACCGGTCCGCTATGAGTTCGAGCGGGCCTTCCGGCGCCATTACCGGGAAAAATACGGCGTCGACGTCGAGCTGGATTACCGTTCCGTCGGCGGCACGTCAGACATCGTCCGCTATATCGCCGACCGTTACGAGGCGGAATTCCGCCATTTCTGGGAATCCGACCCGGCCAATCCGCCGTGGACCCCCGCTCTGGCCGCCGCCTTCAGCAATCAGCGGATTCATCCGGAGACGGAGAAGGATCCGCAGGCGGCGGCCGTGCGGCGGAAATTTCTGGAATCCGACGTCGGCATCGGCATCGATATTTTCTGGGGCGGCGGCACGTTTGACCACAGCCGCCAGGCGGAACGCGGCTTCGGCGTGGACGGCGGCGTGCGCGAACGGCACCCCGAATATTTCCTGGAAACGGTCATTCCGCAGACATTCGGCGGAGACGTCTTCTATGATCCGCAGGGGCGTTATTACGGCGCCTGTCTGGCCAGTTTCGGCATCTGTTACAATCCCGACCGGCTCCGGGAACTCCCGGATGCCACGCCCCCAGCCGGATGGCACGATCTGGGAGCGCCCCGTTTCTTCAACAACCTCGTCGTTGCCGATCCCACCAAATCCGGTTCGGCCAACAAATGCTTTGAGTCCATCCTGCAGCAATGCATGGCGGAACAGGTCCGCCGTCACGGCCCCGAAAAAGGCGTAGCCCGCGGCTGGGAAGAGGGCTTCGGCCTGATCAAGCGCATCGTCGCCAACGCCCGCACCCTCACCGACAGCGCCGGCAAAGTCCCCCGGGACATCGCCGCCGGGAACGCCGCCGCCGGCATGGCGATCGACACCTACGGTCTTTCCGAACAGGAGTGGAGCGCCGCCCTGTTTGACGGCCGGCCGAAAATTCTTTATGTTCCCCCTGCCGGGGGGACCTCGGTCTCCGCCGATCCGATTCAACTGCTGCGGGGAGCGAAAAACCGACGCGCCGCCCGGGAATTTCTCGATTTCGTCCTCTCCCGGGAAGGACAGAAGCTCTGGGACTACCGGGCGGGGGAACCGGGCGGACCGGAAAAATATTCTTTGCGCCGCCCCCCGATCCGCCGCGACCTGTACCGGCCGGAATTTCAGAAACACTTTTCCGATCCGGACTACAATCCCTATGCCGCCGGTGCGGATTTTGTCTATCAGGGGGCCTGGACCGGGCCGCATTTCAGTCTGATCCGCATTCTGATCCGCTGCATTGCGCTGGACGTGCAGGAGGAACTGCGCGATGCCTGGGCAGCGATCATCGCTGCGGGCGGTCCGGAAAAAGCACCGGAAGCAATGGCCGAATTCAACCGGCTGCCGTTCTCTTAC
>CASFXO010000419.1 GCA_949298665.1 uncultured Lentisphaeria bacterium | reverse complement strand
TTTGGGGATGCCGGGGTATTCCCGCTCCGCCTGCAGCAGCGTGCCGTCGCCGCCGTGGGCAATGATCAGATCGGGCGATTGTCCCTCCTGGCAGCGGAAACCGTATTCTTCCAGCAACGGACGGATGTCGTCGAGATTTTTACCGACCAGTCTGATGTTCATAGCCGCTTCGCACTCACTTCATTTCAATTGCAGGAACACGCGCCGGACGAACCCGCACGGGTCGAGGGAGCGTTTGGCCTGCCGCAATCCCGGCTCGCCCATGTCCTGTTCCCGGTTCATCAGGCGTCCGCCGCGCGCCAGCAGACGTTTCGCCAGCTCCGCGGTCAATGCCTGCGGCGCGCCTTTGATCGTGTGGTCCGCCTTCTCGAAATGGATGTCCCAGGTGTCGGCATTCAGCCGGCTGTACAGCGAAAAACCCACCGGACACCCCCCGGCGAACAACAGCAATCCCCCCATCTCCAGCGCGGAAAAATGTTCCCGCACCGCCGCCAGCGCCGCGTCCTCCTCTTCCAGAAACGGGCATGAATGCAGTTTCCGGTTCAATTCCCGCGCCAGTTGCAGCGCCGTCTCCAGATTTTCCGGGCCGATGTCCGCGAAGGCCGCATCGGGCGTATTGCGTTCGAACTGGCGCACCAGATTGCGTTTTTTCCGCAGCAGCGGGCCGGAGAGGGTCGCCAGATGCTCCAGCTCGTACAGGTAATCGAACGTGCCTTCGTCGCTTTCCATATTGAACCATGCCGCGCATTCCGCGGTTTGTCCGGTCCAGTATTCCTCCGGCACGTCGTAGATGCCGCCGTCCGTCAGACCGTCCCGCCGCAGTTCTCCGGCCAGCAGGGCCAGTTCCCGCGGCGGCAGCACCCGTCCGATCGGGAAATGCATCAGCCGCGTTGCGCGCTCCACCACCACCAGCCGCCCGGCATATTCGAAAAACACCTCGTCATAAGGCTTCCGCCACAGCACCAGATTG
Source organism: uncultured Lentisphaeria bacterium (assembly GCA_949298665.1). Taxonomy (GTDB): domain Bacteria; phylum Verrucomicrobiota; class Lentisphaeria; order Victivallales; family Victivallaceae; genus CALXOD01. Next base: position 1,980 of record CASFXO010000419.1, on the reverse strand, counting down.
GCGAATGTGCATTCGCAGCTGCGGGTTTCCCGCTCCGCCAGCGCCTTCTGAAAAAGCGCCCGGTCGGCACAGGCCACCGGGCGCAGATCACGGTCATTCATGGCAGGTGTCTCCACGCCGCCTTATTCCAGCACCATGCTGTCGATTTCCTGAAGCATGATCCCCGCACCGCGCGCCACCGCCCGCAACGGATCTTCGGCCACGAAGACCGGCAGTCCGGTTTCCTCGGTCAGCAGCTTGTCCAGCCCGCTGAGCAGCGCACCGCCGCCCGCCAGCATGATGCCGCGGTCGATCAGGTCCGCCGCAAGGTCGGGAGGGCAGCGCTCCAGGGTGGTACGCACCGCCTCGATGATGGTGAGAATCGGTTCCCGGAGCGCCATGCGGATTTCCGCCGCGGTGATCCGCACGGTTTTCGGAACGCGCGAAACCAGGTCAAGCCCTTTGACTTCCAGTTCCAGCTCGTCCCGTACCGGGTAGGCCGAGCCGAGCCGGATCTTGATCTGTTCCGCGGTCAGTTCCCCGATCATCAGGTTATATACCCGTTTCAGATGCGAGGTAATGGCGGAATCCAGTTCGTCGCCGCCGACGCGGACGCTCTTGGCCCCGACGATGCCGGAGAGGGAAATCACCGCGACTTCCGTAGTGCCGCCGCCGATGTCGACGATCATGCTCCCTGCCGGTTCCGCCACCGGCAATCCCACCCCGACGGCGGCCGCCATCGGTTCTTCGACCAGCACGACGTTGCCGGCGCCGGCCCGGCGGGCGCTGTCCTTGACGGCGCGGTTCTCCACTTCGGTGATACCGGAGGGGACGGCGACGAGGACGGAGGGATGCAGCAGCCGCCGCTGCCAGGCGACGGTACGGATCGCTTTCTGAATGAAATAGCGGAGCATTTCCTCGGTGATTTCGAAATCGGCGATGACGCCGTCCTTCATCGGGCGGATGGCGCGGATGTTGCCCGGGGTTTTGCCGAGCATGCTTTTGGCCTCGCTGCCGACGGCGATGACTTCGCGGGTGTTTTCCTTGATCGCCACCACGGACGGTTCGGACAGGACGATGCCCTTGTCCCGCACGAAAACAAGACAATTCGCGGTACCGAGGTCGATGCCGATGTCAGTGGAGAATAATTTTGACAAACTGTGCGTACCCATGGGGCCCATCCTGTTGAAAAACGTTCTCTATGATTCCTTACGTCATTTATAGTAGGGTGTTTTTGCGAAAAGTCAAGCCGCCCTGCCGGGAAATGACTGAAAAACCCCGGCTTCCGGGGGGAGGCCGGGGTCCGGAACCGGGCGAAAAATCCCTTCGGTTCCTGCGACGGAGCCGGGACGGTTATTTCGTTCCGGACGAAGCGGGAACGAGTTTTTCGCCCAGCCGCATCGGCGACACCGTGTCGACGAAGGTGCCTTCGCCGTAGACGGAGGCCTGCCGGGACGGTCGGGTCTTTTCCACCATCAGATGGGAAACGCTGCCGTTTTCGAAGGTGATTTCGAGCGGACGCGCCACCCCGATGTATCCGGTGAAATATTCCATCTGACCGCGTTCTCCCGGACGCAGGGGCAGGGCGAACGACCGTTTGCCGATTTTGAATTTGAGTTCCCTGCCGTCCACTTTTTCCGCTTCAAACGAAACCGTGTACCAGCCGGGCAGGACCGGGCGGCAGAGGCCGGTGGCCGGGTCAATGAAGTTGGTGACTTCCACGCCGCAGGCGGCGCGGTCGATTTTGCCGGGGGAGGCGACGGCGTGGCGCCGGAGGGCGTCGGCCAGGATGGCGGCTACAGGGACATACCCTTCGGGCGTGGGATGGAGCCGGATGATCTTTTTCCAGTCGGGCAGGGCGCGCAGCGGATTTTCGTACTCGACCAGTACGATTTTTCCGGTCGGGGTGTCGGTGGAGAAACGCTGCCGCAGCAGTTCGTTGGTACGGGCCGCGGCCGCGTCACGGAACTGATAATCGGTGGAGTCCGGACGCCCATCGGG
>CASFXO010000418.1 GCA_949298665.1 uncultured Lentisphaeria bacterium | reverse complement strand
TGTACTTTACTCTTTTTGGCATTAGCGGCATAATTCTGATCCTCCATACCCTCTTTGTGGCAAATCCATACCTTGACGCCGATCTTTCCGGCCGTCGTGTCGGCTTCCGCGAAGCCGTAATCGATATTGGCCTTCAACGTGTGCAGCGGCACCCGGCCTTCCTTGTACTGCTCTTCCCGCGCCAGTTCGGCTCCGCCGAGACGGCCCGCGCAATTCACCTTGATCCCGTCCACGCCCATTTCCATGGCGGACTGGATCGCCCGTTTCATCGCGCGGCGGAAGCCGATGCGGCGTTCCAGCTGCTGAGCAATATTTTCGGCCACAAGCTGCGCATTCACTTCGGCGCGCCGGACTTCGACGATTTCGGTGAACACTTCCTTATTGCCGACGAGTTTGGAGATCGCCTGCCGCAGCGAATCCAGTTCTTCGCCCTTCTTGCCGATCAGAAGACCGGGACGGGCGGAGAAAATGGTCACGCGAATACGGCTGGCATACCGTTCAATCTGAATCCGGGAGATCGCCGCGGCGGTCGCCGCCAGTTCATTCTTCCCCTTGATAACGTACTGTTCCTTGATGAACTTCCGGATTTTGAGGTCCTCATGGAGCCATTCTCCGAACAACGCCTTGTCGGCGAACCAGCGGGATTCCCAATTTTTGGTAAGCGCCGTTCTCAATCCGATCGGATTTACTTTCTGTCCCACAATGCTGTCCCTTATTTGTTGTCCGTCAAAATCACTTCCAGATGGCTGGTCCGTTTCCGGATCCGTCCGGCGGAACCGCGGGCCTTGGCCCGAAAACGTTTGATGATCGGACCGGGACTGACCAGCGCAGCCTTGACGCACAGCTCGTTGCGGTTCAAATCAAAGTTGTTTTCGGCATTGGCCACAGCGGAACGCAGGGTGTCACCCAGCAGACGCCCCGCCTTGCGCGGGGTCAGCTCGACGATGGCCAGCGCTTCGCTGGCGGACTTGCCCTGGAGCAGACGCGAAATATGACGCGCCTTTTCCGGCGAAATCCGCACATTCTTAGTCAAAGCTCTCACTTCCATAATCTGGTTCTCTCTTACTTTGCTTTACTTGCTTTGGGTCACGGCCTCCATCCCCGGAGCAATGGCGTCGATGTCGCCGGACACCAGCTGCGCCGCCGCGACAAATGGCCGCACACTGACCACTCTGAGCGCCGCTTCGTCCTTCCCGATGTAGTACATCAGTCCATTGAACGCACCATGGACCGTGCCTACCGGCAACACGACCACCGACAGCTCGCGATCCACGGCGAGAATCCGGCATTTCTCCAGACTCTGCTCGTCCTTTTCCGCGGCCGTCAGCGAAATGAACCGGCGGGATTCGCGTTTCAGCTCATCCGCGCGCAACCGGATTTCCGCCTGCTTCACCTTCCCGAGAGGCTGATCACCCGTCTGCGCTTCCACCAGTTCGCAGAATTCCACGGTTTTGAGGGCAAGCGCTCTCCCGCTTTCAGCAGCATCGTTCATCGCCCTGAGCAACTGTTCTTCCCGTTCCCCGGCGCCACGCACTTGACCGCTTGCCAATGCGCCGGACAGAACCAGTCGGAGCTGTCGATACTGCTCATTCTGCCGTTGATATTGATTGGTTATTTCAATCAGCTCCCGCTGACTTCGCTGCCCGGCCTCGCGTAAGGATCGGTTCTCCTGCTCGAGCCTGGCCAGAGACTTTGCCGTCTCGGCCGCTTCGCGCCGCAGGGTATCGAGCTGCTGCTGCCGTTGCGCATCCTCCGGCCGCACCCGCACCCGAACGCCGCTGAAGCCTCCGTCATCGGGAAACTCATTATCCGCGACGGCAGACACACCGCCGCATATAATTAGATTATATAAGATAATCGCTCCCGCAGCCTTTTGCCAACGGGAAACCGGATTTTTTCGATATTTTTTCATTCTTGCGCCTCCCGGCATCGTTCACCATCGCTTTCCGCCTGAAACACATGTTCAATAATATAATCCCGACGTCTCTTTTTACAAACTTTCAACCGGCTCCCGGGAAGATGCGTCCGTTCGCGCCCCGGATGGCGCCGCTGCGGGGAAAAAGGATTTTCCGGGGGAATTTCCATGCGCTCCCTTGCAATTTTTTCGGGTGGTTCTACATTGATATTGACTGCGCCGCAGCAGGAAAACAACGGCAAAAAAGGAGGCGGCGCCGCGTTTTTTCAGATGACAACCATGAAATTTCTGATTTACAACATCGCCTACGGCACCGGCAATCCGGGCGGAGAGTATCGGCGACTGCTGACCAGTCATCATTATCTGGCTGCGCCGAAGCGTCCCTTCCGCAAAATCGTCCGGTTCATCGCGGCCCAGCAACCGGATATCGTGGGACTGGTGGAGGCGGATTTCGGCAGCACCCGCACCGGCGGCGTCAATCAGGTCGAAATGCTGGCGGGGGAACTGGGGCACTTCCGTTTCTACCGGCCGAAATATGCGCCCGATTCGCCTCTGGTCCGCCTGCCTTATTTAAAATACCAGGGCAACGCATTCCTCACCGGACAGCCGGAATGTTCCTGTACGTTCGACTTTTTCCCGTGCGGCTGGAAAAAACTGATTCTTTCCGTCCGTTCCGGCGGCATCCGTTTCGTACTGGTGCATCTGGCGCTGACCCGTCAGGTTCGCCGGGCGCAGCTGGAATACCTGGCCGGACGGCTGGAGCCGGGAGAACCGACCGTGGTGGCGGGGGATTTCAACACCTTTGCCGGAGCGAAGGAACTGGCTCGGTTCATGGAGTGCTGCTCACTCTCCAGCGCCGATCCCGACGGACGCGCCACCTATCCCTCGTGGAAGCCGGGACGGCAGCTGGATTACATCCTCTGTTCGCCGGAAGTGGAAGTCCGGGATTTCGACCTTCCCCGGGTGCGTTTTTCCGATCATCTGCCGCTGGTTGCCCATCTGGCGGTGGCAAAGCCGCAATCGCAGCCGGAGGGAATCTCCGCATGAATGCGCCGTTTTTCCGCAAACATTTTCCGGCACTGCTCATCGCCGCGCAAATCCTGTCGGCGTTGCTCGGAGTGATCGGATTCTGGGGCTTTCCGGGCTGGCCGGGGACGCATGAGTACACTTCGACCGCCGTCCGGGTGTTTCAGTTCGCCGACGCCTGGCGGGCCGGAGACTGGCTGCCGATCTGGAGCACGGCGGAAAAATTACGGGCTGGGCTCGCCCATGCCGCTCTATTATCCGCGGTTGTTCACTACGGTCTCCATGATCTTCTTCCTGTGCGGCGCCGGGATCAAAACCGCGCTGGTGCTCACCTCCGTTCTCTTCGGAACGATCGGCGGTTGCGGCTTGTATGGGTGCTGCCGCATTCTGCGGCTGCCCCGGCTCTGGGCGGCCGGATTGAGCCTGATCTTCATCCATCTCAACTATGCGCAGACCGATCTGATGGTGCGCGGTGCGATGGCGGAATTCACGGGCATGGCACTGTTGCCGCTGCTTGCAGCCTGGAGTCTGCTGGTGCTGTTGCACGGAGATTTCCGCTGGTGGGGGGTGCTGGTGGGGCTGGGGTTGTTTTTCGGGCATCCGACGATTCTGGCGACGGCGCTGCCGCTGCCGGCGGCGGCGCTGATCCTGGCCCTCTTCCGCCATCCGGAACGGCGCGGCGAACTGCTGAAACGAACCGTGCTGGGCGGACTGGCCGGCGCGGCGGTGGTCGGGCCGTGGGTGCTGCTGTGGCAGACGCAGAAGGAGAATTTCATTTTTGAAATCGGCTATCTGCTGATGCACAGTCCCCGGTATTTTTTCATCACCGCAAAGGAATTTCTGCTGAGTTTTCTTTTTTATGAACGCCACGGCAACTCCATCAACCCGCAGCTGGACCTCGGGTTCCTGCTGGGATTCCTCGTTCTGGCGGGGATTGCCGGATGCGCCCTGTACCGCTCCGCGGCATTGCGGCGGCGCTGGAAGCGGCACTGGCCGGAACTGCTGGTCATCGGCGGCTGCGTGATTCTGTACTTCCTCTTCATGAACCGCATCACCTGGCCGATTTACCGGCGCAGTTACTTTTTGATCACCCTGCAATTCCCCTGGCGGCTGCTGGCTCCGGCCTCGGTGCTGGGTGTGGTGCTGTACGCCCTCTGGCTGCGGCTGCTGCGCGGCGTGCTGCCGGACCGGAAGCTGGCACTTCTGGTGTGGCTGCCGCTGCTGCTGACGCCGGGGGTCAGTCTGTATCATCAGTGTCGCCCGGCACGGCTGCCGCTGCAGGAATTCACCCGGCGGGATCCGGTCAACTGGATCGAATATGTGCCGATGGTCCCGAAATTCAAGGATGACTGCGATCCCGACGAATGGCGGATTCTGATCGAGCACTGGCTGCAGTACCATGCGCAGCGGCCGCCGGTGGTTTCCGGAAATCCGGAGAAAATCGAAATCACGCCGCTGGCCGACCGGAGAAGCTGGCAAATCACCTCCGTATCGGATCAACCGTTCATCGTGGAGCTGCCGGTCATCTGGAGCGATCTGCTCCTGATCACGCCGCAGGACCGGTCCGGCCGTCTTCCCGGCTGGCGCAGCCTGGAAAATCCGCGACTGCGTTTCGCCGTGCCCGCGGGACAACAGCAGATCCGCGTCGATGTTCCCTCCTGGCGCACCGTCTGGCTGCGCAATCACCTGCCGCCGCTGCCCTCCGCCCTGCCGCCGCAGTAGAATGATGCATTACTCCGCCGGATCCGGGGTCTCCGGCGGAATCGGGCAACGCAGAATCCGGGGTCCCCGGGCACAATAGAGAAAGCCGCCGGCCACGGCGCCGCCCGCGGAAATGCCTTCCGCCGCCGCCAGCAATACCGGATGCGAAGTCTTCGGGGAAATTTCCGAAATCCCGTCACGTTGAATCAGAAACAACCGGTCATCCGCCCCGGTCAGCAGACCATGCCGCTGCGGCATGCCCCGTTCGGAAATATCCACGGTCAATTCCACCGCCCAGGTTTCAGGATTGAGAAACAGCAGTCTGCCGTCGCCGGTCGCCGCCACCAGACGGTTTTTCCAGAACGCCACGGCGATCACCTGGGTACAACCGGGCAGTGACAGGGAATGACGGACCTTGCGGGTCTTCCAGTCCAGCCGGAACAACGCCGCCTCACGCGCCACCTGATGTCCGCCGCCGGGCGCGGCAATGCTGGTCCCGCCCGCCAGATCCCCCCCGGGCAGCGCCGTCAGCGCAATACAGCTGTGGCCGGGCAGCCACTCGCCAATCTCCTCCGCACGGCCGCTTTCCCGGTCATAGATCCCGAATCCGCCGCCGGTCAGCCCATAGTTGGCAAAACCGCTCATCACCAGATGTCTGCCGTCCGGATGCGCCAGAATCGCCCGGGGCCGGGTCAGCAGATCCGCCCAGCGCGCCAACACCCGGGGATTGTCGCGAAACACGGTCGGCAACTCCCGCAGGGGCGCGCGGTCCAGCTTCAATCCGGCCAGATCCAGCCGCGCCTCCCGGTCGGAACAGCCCCGCAACGTAAACACCACCGGCGTTTCCCCCGCTTTCAACGAAAACGGTCCCAGCGATACGCTCCGGGTCTGGTCCAACGGGTTTCGCATCACCACTTCCCGCCGTTCTCCGCCGCATGCCAGCTCCACGGTACCGGCATCCGCATGGTGCAGCATCACCGCGTGCAGATACCATTCTCCGTCCTCGGGAACCGTCATCGGAAAAGTGAATACCGCATTCTTTCCCGGCTCGGCGCGGCAGGTCAGAATCGACAACAACCCCAGCTGGCGCGTATATCCGTTCTCCGCGCGCACGACCGCCCCCAGTTCCGCCGTGCTTTTTTCGCCGAAATCCGCGGCGTGCAGCCCCAGTCCTCCCGACGGCTGCGCCGGATCGATTTCCCACAGCCGACCGCCGGGATATTCACAGGCGTACACCTGATTGCCGACGCTGGTGATCGAGCAGAAATTTCCCCCGTACTCCAACCCGAAATCGGTCAACTTTCCGCTGCGCGCGTCGATCGCCACCAGGTGCATCGGATGACTGGTACTCGCAAACAGACGGTCGCCGACCAGTCCGCCGATACTGGTGATGTCCACCCCTCCGGAACGATAATCGAATTTCAGGGTCCGGACTTTCCCGTCCGCCCCGCGCAACTGGATTTCCCCGTCGTCGATGCTGTAACGGAGCACCTTGGCACCATCCTCAAAATCCAGGAGCCTCGTTCCGAACTTCGCCGCCCGGTCCGGCCGCGGCGCGACCCGCATGGCGGTCTGTTCCACGATTTTTCCGCCCAGCAGCTTCACCCGGAAATCCCCGCAGCTCCCATAGACGCAGCCGTCTTCTCCGGCGATGACGCCGCCGTACCCCAGCCGCCGCTGCGTCTCCGGCAGAATCTGGATTTTCTCCCCGGTCGCCGGATTCAGCGCCACGATGTTGGCCCGGGCGGTGCCGATTCCGGCGTACACCCAGCCGTCCCGGTCGACCGCCAGCTGTCCGACGTATTGCTCCCGGTCGTCCAGGCGGCCGAAATCATGGAATTTCCCGGTGGCGGGATCGTAAACCGCCAGCGCGGCGCGCGGATAACCACCCATGTAGATTTTGCCGTCCGGCGCTTCCGTATAAACCATATAATGAATATTGGTAACGTCCGGACACCCCAGATAGCGCGTTTCGCGGGTATTGACGTCGAACACCAGCACGTGGCCGCGCTGATCATAATAATATTTTCCGTCGCGGCTCAGCACCGAACCGAAGTTGTCCTCCTGCCGGATCGACTCCGGATTGAAATACTGAAAAGTCTCCCCGGATTCCACATCGGTGTAAAGCAAATACCCGCGCGGCCCGCGATCCTGCGGCCGACAGAGAATGAACGGTTTCCCCTGCCGGTCGCGGCCCGTGACGATGCTCCGGATCTCCGCCGTGCGGGCGGCGACGCCCAGATCCTCACACG
>CASFXO010000417.1 GCA_949298665.1 uncultured Lentisphaeria bacterium | reverse complement strand
ACGGGATCCGGCACGGTCTGGCCGAAGGAGCAGTGGCATTGACGGCGGCGCACCCGTTGCTCGGGGTGGGGCCGGGACGCTTTTCCGGAGAGATTCGGCCGTTTCTGCCGGACTCCTACCATCAGAGTATGTTTGCCACCGAGTTCAATCCGCATCCGCATAACGAAATCCTGCGCCTGGGAGCGGAATTCGGGTTGCCGGGGGTGTTGTGGTGGGCCGCGGTGCTGCTGGCGGCGGGGAGTGCGCTGCTCAAGGTGCGCCGGTCGCCCGTCAAAAGGACGGAACCCGGCCGAATCGGCGCTCTGCTGTTTCTTTTTACGCTTGCCGGACTGCACGGGCAATTCGATGTGCTGCTGAACCAATGGCCGCTGGACACGTTTTTCTGGATTTGCGTCGGGGTATTCTGGGGGTATGCCTCCGGACCGGTTTCATGTCGCGGTACGGTGCGGGAAGAAGAAACACAGGAAAAGCAGGAGAGTACGGTGTACTGGCCCCTGCGTGCGGTTCAGGGGGTGCTGGCGGTTTTTCTACTGGTGTTTCTGGTGCGCTCGGTCGGGAGCGGCTGGTATGCGCGGGCCGCGCTGTCGGCGGGGGAACGGGGAGACCGGGAGGCTGCCGCCGCGTCCTGGGCCGCCGCCCGGAAATGGAAACCGGATGCGCGCAATCTGTACGCGGGCGCCGCCGAAGCGTTGTTCGATCGCAAAAATCCCGGAGAGGCGTTGCGGTTTCTGGACCGGTTGCAGCTGGAAACGGCGGCAGGGAATTATCTGCATTGCCACGGATTGCGCGCCCGGGCGCTGGCGGTGCAGGGAAAACTGGAGGAAGCGTTGCCGTTTTTCGAGATGGAACAACGGAATTATCCGTGGGGCGCGGTCAATCTCGATCAATGGCGGCAGGTGCTGGAGGCGCTGGGCCGCCGCGAAGAGGCGGAGGAATTGCGAATGCGCCGGGATGAACTTATGCGTCGGAAAGAACTGCCGTTGTCGTTTCTGCCGCAGCTGCGCCGCCATCCGGAGTGGGATGTCAATGTTCATCGCATTCCCGGGGAAATTCTGGAGGGTGGCCAATGAATGCTTTGATCGGCACCTGGATGGGGCCGCTGTGGCTGAATGTGCTGACGCCGCCGCTGTTTCTGCTGGCGGCATACGGCGTCGGAGCCGGGCTTTGCCGTCGACTGGAGTTCCGGCGCGGGCACGGGTTTCTGGTGGAACTGGTGCTGGGCGTCAATCTTCTGGCGCTTGCGGCGCTGATCGGCGCCGCGGCGGTACTGCCGCAGGGGCGCTGGTGGCTGTGGGCGCCGGTGCTGGCGGCCGCGGGGTACGGGGGAACGCGCCTGTGGAACGGTGGCATCGGACGCTGGTGGCGACGGAACCGCCCGGCCGGTATGCTGGTGGTGGCCGGCGGCGTATTCATGCTGGGGTCCGCGTTGATCCCGCCCTACGCCTGGGATGAACAGACGTATCAGCTGGCGCTGCCGATGCGCTGGCTGACGGAGGGGACGGCGGCGGTGCAGCTGGACAATCCCTATTCCGCCTACCCGGCGTTGCCGCAGTTCGTATTGCTGTGGACCGTGGCGCTGGGGGGGCTGGGCGCGGCCCGGGGCCTGATTCTCTGGAGTTATCTGATCATCGACCTGGCGTTGTATCAGGAAATGCGGCGGTATCTTTCCCGTCCAATGGCCCTGCTGCTGGTGCTGATTTTTGCGTTTTCTCCGGTGGTGGGAGCCATGTGCCGGGAAGTGTATGTGGAACCATTCATTGTGCTGAACGTACTGGCGGCGCTGCGGCTGCGCCGTTTTCTCGACGCGGGGCGGGGACGATTGGTGCTGGGCGGCGTGCTGGCCGGTGGAGCGGCGGCCATGAAACTGCCCGCGGCGGGCGCCGCCGTGGCGATCCTGCTGGCGACGTTTCCGTGGGAACGGAAGCGCTTTTTGAAGAATCTGCTGTGGCTGGGAGGGGCAGCGCTGCTGACGGCATTGCCGTTTTATGGGCGGGTATGGCTGGGGACGGGGAATCCGGTTTATCCCTTCGGTTCCGGCTGGTGGGGCGGTTCCGGCGCGGCGGCGGTGGAGCGGTTCCATTATTTGATGGGGAGTTATTATTACGGAATCGGCGGCATCAGCGGCCTTCTGCTGAGCTGGTTCTGGGCGGCGTTCGACAGTCGGATTTACGACGGGATCGTCATGGGATGGCCGTTCGCACTGCTGGTGCCGATCGGCCTGGTCGGAATCTGGATGGCGGTCCGGGAAGGACGGATGAGATGCCCGGAAGTGCTTTACGGAGGAATCGTGCTGCTTTTGTATTTATTCTGGGGGTGTTCGGCGCAGCAGACGCGCTTCCTGCTGCCGGCCTACGCGGTTTTGCTGTGTCTGGGGGCGGCCTCGCTGCGGTGGTGGCGTTGTCGGTGGCGGCGACTGGCGGCGGCGGTGCTGGCGGTGGCGGCACTGGTCAGTCTCCGGGGTGAGCTGCCGGCTTTGAAACATTTTTACTACTGCTGGAAAATGCTGCCGGAGGGACGGAGTGAACCGGTCCGGCTGCTGCGGCAGGGGGCGCGGGACGGAGAATTTTTTGTGGCGCTGGAGGCGTTGTCCCGGCAGGCGCGGCCGGAGGACCGGGCGTTGCTGCTGTTCGAACGCAGGTCGCTCTATTTCCCCTGTCGGGCGTTCAACGGGACGCCGGGATTTCAGGAATGGATCTTCTGGCCGCTGCCGCGGACGGCGGATGAGGTTTTGCGGGAATTGAGACGGCGCGGGATCGACTGGATTTTCATTGGCGGTTCGCTGCGCAATCCCGATCATCTGACGGCTTACGACCAGATGAATGCCGATCTGGCCCGGCTGCTGCTGGAACTGTTGCGTGCCGGCAAACTGCAGCTGATGCCGGTCGAAAATTCCGGCAGCAATGCGCTGATCCGGGTTCCCGGGGAATGACGACCGCGCCGGAGGGCTTCTCCGGACACGGCGTGGCGCCGGACAGACGGAGAAAAATCCGGCTTTTTTCTGCTGCCGTTTTGCCGGGACTTGAAAAAGAAGCCGGCGGACGGAATAGTAATTTCAGAGTTGACTTCCACTACCGGAAAGGATGCGGTCATGATGCCTTTATGGAAGCGTGTTGCGGTCGGGACGGCGGTGTGGTTCGTTGCGGTTTTCCCTCTACAGGGCGGTCCGGTGCTGGAGCTCTGGGAGAAGCTCCGCGAGGATCCGGAAAAGTACAAAGACGAGTGGCAACAGGCGTTCAATGAACTCCGGCAGCGGGTGCTCCAGACGATCCTGATCAAGGACGCGACGTTCCGACGGCTGGCGGCAGAGGAAATGGCAGCCTTGAAAGCGATGGCGGAGGCGGAGGCCACGTTCCGGCGGGACAACCGGGAGTTCGCCGAAATCGACCGCCAATATCAGGAGGCTTCCAGACAATACCGGGAATATCTCGGCGATGAATCCCGGTTGCGGGAAATCGGCGTGCAGCAGCGGCAGATGCAGATGCTGGCCCGGAAACGTCGGGAACTGCTGGATTCCTCGCCGGAACTGATCGCGGCCCGGGCGTTGTGGAAAGCCGCGTCGGCCGCTTCCGAAAAACAGATGGATTTATTGCTGCAACGGTCCATGACGGAGGATGCCCGCGAGCTGCGGGAACTGTTACGCCGGATGCGGCAGTTGGCGGGCGGGGAGGAAAAGGACGCGGCGGCGGACGTGGACGCCCAGGCGGAAAATCCCTTTGCGGACACCTTTTCCGACCTGAGCAAGGCCCTTTCCAACCAGGATTTCGCCCCGCTGCGGGAGAAGATGCTGGAGGAAAAAATCCGGTCCGAGTGGCCGAACGCCGATCCGAAGGTGCTGGATTGCTTCATTCGCGGCTGGATCAGGGGGGAAGACGCCGCGTGGGAACAGGCTCCGGTGTCCGATACCCCGCTGGAAGACCCGCCGGCGGAGTTCTGCCGGCTGGTGCGGCGGGGGCGGGATGAGAAGCTGCGCCGGACGCCGGAGTTCGGGCTGGAGGTGCGGCGGAGTTTGCTGAAGATTCCCCGGAATACCTTTTTGCGGGCCTGCGCCATTGATTACCTGCGGGGAATCGTTCCCGAGGGGCAGATGTACCGGAATCAGACGAATTCCATGATCCGGGAATTTCTCAACCAGCTTCGCGCCGGGGCTTCGGGAGAATACATGCATCACATCTACAATGTGATTTCCGGTTGCAGCAGCAATGATGATTTCAAGCGGTACGAGGCCGAGCTGGCCGGCGACCGGGACCGGGTGGACCCGTGGATGTGGGCGATGATTTCCGGGAGGGCCGCCGTCGCCCGGGCCTGGGACGCCCGCGGCAGCGGCTTCGCCAATACCGTGAGCCGCCGCGGCCGGGAGGGATTCCGGCGGGAGCTGAGACTGGCGCGCGAAGCCTTTTACAAGGCATTGGAGCTGCACCCGGAATGGGGGAATCCCTATGTACAGCTGCTTTCCGTGGAGATGGGCGACGGTTCGGTGCGGGACCGCATCGAGGTTTTCAATAAACTTGTGAAGATTTATCCGGATATTTCCAGCGCCTACAGCAATCTGAGCTGGGGCCTGCTGCCGCGCTGGGGCGGTTCCCATCAGCTGATCCGGCAGCTGGCCGACGCGGCGATGGCGACGGAACGTTACGATACGGATATTCCGTCGCTGGGGTTCATTCAACTCGGGCGCGTGGCGTGGGACTATCCGGATTACCGCTGGAAGAACATTTACCGCGAAGGCGATCTGCCGGCCCGCGGCGACCGGCTGTTCGCCAGACGGCTTGAGGCGGTGGAGAAGGGCTCCGACGGATATGATTTCCTGCTGGTGCACCGGGCGCTTTTTGAGATGGCGACGCTGCGCTACGATCAGGCGGCGGCCACCATCCGGGAATACGGTGGGATGGAGAAGTTCGCCGATTTCTGCCGTAACCGTTTCTGGCGCGGCACCGGGGGCGGGCTGTGGTACCCGCTGGTGCCGCAGTTCGGTGATCTCCCGACCGAGTTGCGGCTGTTTACCGGGGAACGGGCGGAAGCCCTGCGCGCCGCCGAGCTCGCGTATCTCGACGGGGAAGGCACCGCGGGCAGAGAACAATTGAAGACGCTGATTCAGCAGGGGGACTGGACAGAAACGGACAAGGCGTTTCTGATCGACCTCTACGGACGCTGGAGCCTGAATTTCGGCGGCAGCGAGTATTACGACTGCAATGATGGAGCCCGGTTGTACAACGCTTTTCAGGTGGCGGGACGGAACGACGCTTCGGACGTGGTCCGGGAAATGATCGAGCTGGGATTCGATTACGCGCAGTACGAAAACTATCCCGGGGAAACCGCCGTCAACATCGCCCGGCGCGGGACCGACGACGGTATGATCGACGTCCTCAAACAGGCCGGGGATCCGCTGGACCGGCCGGAACCGAAATACGGCCGCACCCCGCTGCACGTCGCCGCCATGGCGCCCAATGTGATCATGGTGCGCAAACTGCTCGCGCTCGGCGCCCCCTGCGGTACGGCCGACGGACAAGGCCATGTGCCGCTGCATCTGGCCGCCGCCGCCAAGGGCGTGGAGACGGTTCAGGTCCTGCTGGAGGCCGGAGCCGATCCGGATGTCGGCGACCGGGACGGCGATACCGCGCTGATGTTCACCATGCAGGTGAACGGACCGAAGGAGATTCGCCGGGCGCTGATCCGGAGCACGCGGAACATCAATCAGGCCAATCATTCCGGCCGCACCGCGCTGCATTATGCCGCGCAGTACAGCGAGGAGCCGGAAGCGATCCGGGAGCTGCTGGAGGCCGGTGCCGACGCCTCGCTGCGGGACCGCGGCGGGCGGACGGCCGCCGACGTCGCCCGGGAGCGGAACCGGAGCGACCTTGCGGAACTGCTCCGGCCGTAACCGGCATCGGCGTTGCTCCGGAGGCGAAGGGTTTATGAAAATGAGTCCTCCGGGGTGCCGCGCCGGAAGTGTTTGCGGTATTCCAGCGGAGTCATGCCGCTTTCGCGCCGGAAGGCGGCGGCAAAATAATTCTGCCGGGTGAAGCCGCATTGCTCGTAGATGTATTTGACCGAATGGGTGGTGTTTTTCAGAAGTTCCCGGGCATATTCCAGGCGGCGCATCCGCAGAGCGGTGGCGATGCTGCAGCCGTTTTCCCGGGAGAACACCGCATTGAGATAACTGACGCTGAATTGCAGACTTCCCGCCAGGCGCCGCACGGTGAAGTCCGGGTCGGGAAAATGGGTTTCGATCAGCGTCTGTATCCGTTCGGTCAAGTTGTCGGCAGTGCCTAGTCGTCCGGAGTCCGTTCCGCGCGGCCAGTGATCTCCCCACAACAGTTCCATGCCGAAGCTGACCAGATTGAAGAATTTCAGGGAGGACACCCCCGGGTCCCGGCGTGACAGAAAGCGCTCGCATTCGCGTTGCCGCAGCCGGAAACCGCTTGCCTGAACCGGGGTCAGCACCGTTGCCGCATAAGGACGCAGCGCCTCCCTGCCCGGCCGTCCCCCCAGTTCCTGCAGCGGACGCAACAGACGGCGACCGGCCGCGTCGACGAAGTTCCAGATCAGCGAACTGTGCATGCAGCCCCTGGTGTCGGCATAGATAAAGCGGTGTTCCACATTGGGATTGATCAGCAGCAGCGTATTTTCGCGGCACAGCAGCGGCGAACAGCCGGTAACGTCCAACGTACAGCTGGCCTGTTCCACCAGAATCAGATGATAGGCCGGATGGGTGTGCCGGACAAACGGAAATCCCGGAGGAAATACGGAATGGTGTATCTTGGCTTCCTCTGGAACCAAGTGGTAGGGGATTCCCTTCCAAAGGATGATGATTTCCGCACTCATATCAAGAATGTTCCTTCTGCCGGAGACAATATAGACGCCGGAAAGGAGAAGACAATGTCGAAAAAGTGAAAAATCGTCAAAAATAATATTGTTTTCATCATTTTTTTCGGCCCTTTTTTTATTATAATATCCATAACGGAGACAGACGGATGAATCAAAAAATCGTTGATGCGGTCAGCGGGGCGGAATGCGGATGAAGGTCTCACCCTGCCGATCGGGCGGTCGGATTCGACGCCGACGGGCATTGAGCGGAAGGGGGACGGTTGCGCCGCTGTCTTTAACAAAAAGCAAATAGTGCGGAAACCGTTCCCTTATCCGGGCCGGTTATAGTATGCTCGGAAAAAACGGAAGACCCGCATTATGGAAGTGATCCAATGCGGAGTCGGTGGAAGACAAACAGGACTTTTAACGGAAAAGGATGAATCCTGAGTGGACGAGGCATGAGCTGAGAAGACATCCGGCCGTGCCCCCGTCGAAGAATGGGAGAACACTATGAGACAGCGACATTTTACTCTGATCGAACTGCTGGTGGTGATTGCGATCATCGCGATTCTGGCTTCCATGCTGATGCCGGCCCTGGCCGGTGCGCGCAACCGGGCTCACGCCATTTCCTGCATGAGCAATCAGAAGCAGCTGGGAACGGCCGTCAGCCTGTACGGGATGGATTACCGGAACTATTTTCATTCGCGGGTTTCCGCCGCCTCTTTCGATCCGAAAGGAGAAGAGGCCTATGACATCAGCTGGGGCACCATGCTGGCGCGCTGCAACTACATCGCCTCTTACCAGAAGCCCACCGCGCCCTTCTTCTGCCCGTCTACCCGGATGACCATCAAGAACACCAGCCCGGATCGGATTCTCCGCTACAGTTACGGGGCTTGGAACGCCACGCCGAGCGCGATTTCGGACGGTTTCACCATCAGCTTGTCGTTTGCGAAGTTTCTCCGCCGACCGGCGGTCATCTCGCTGTTGGGAGACACGGTGGATTCGAGCAGCGGGCTGCCGAATTACAATCTCTATCACAAAAAGGAAAGTCCCGGACGCGGACGGGTGTTTTTCCTTCATAATGGATTTGCCAATATGGTCTTTGCCGACGGCCACGCCGAAGCAGTTGCACCGGGCGATCTGCAGACCAGAAACGGTTACGGGGTGCGGGTCGACACCGCGAATAGGCCGTTCAAGATCATTTCCGGTTTGAAGGGTGGTCCGGGGGCGTTTTACGAGGTCGCCTGGGTAAGCGGGTTGCCGAATCTTTAATCAATGATGGGTACGATAAAGGAGTTTTTATATGCGGAAAATACTGGGGAAAATTGTTGTCATCGGGGTATTCCTGCTGATTGGGACCGGATGGATACCAACTGGAGATGCGGCAGAAAAGCCGGAGAGTTCCCTGGCGAAATACGGATTCCTGCTGATCGGCGACGGCATGGGAGAAAATTCCATCCGGCTGTTCCGGGAACAATTTTCGGAAACTGCATTCGATCAATTGGGAGAACCGGTTGCGACCGGTACGAATAATGCCGAAGGGGGCGT
>CASFXO010000416.1 GCA_949298665.1 uncultured Lentisphaeria bacterium | reverse complement strand
GGGCAGTCGGACGCGGAGCGCTGGCTCTCTGCATGGCGATTATCGAAGCCAATGCCGCCGGTGCCGCGGTCAAGCCGAAGAATCGCCGTTCCCGCTGAAAAGGATAAAACGCGGAGAGGGCGGAGCATTGCAGCGGCCGATGTCCTCTCCCGTTCGTTGAACCGTAACGATCATCAAACGAACAGGAAAGCATCAGAACGACTATGAAAATCGGACTCAGTTCCTACAGCATCAGCCGGGCGATCCGGGCCGGCGAAATGGATATCCTCGGCGCCGTCCGGTGGGTTGCCGAAAACGGCGGCGAACACATCGAAATCGTACCTTCCGGCTTTGTTCTGACCGGCGACGACGCCTTGACCGACGCCGTCCGGAAACAGGCGGCGGACTGCGGCATCGATCTGTCCAGCTACACCATCGGCGCCAATTTTCTGACCGCCGGCGAGGATGCGCACGAAACCTCCGATGCCGAATACCGGTCGGAAATCGAGCGCGTGAAGAAGGAAGTCGATGTCGCCGCCCGGCTCGGCGTCAAGCTCATGCGCCACGACGTCGGGTACCGGAAACCGGAGATGTGCTCCTACGAGCAGTATGAAAAGGATCTGCCGAAGGTCGCCGCCGCCTGCCGGGAAATCGCCGATTATGCCGCCCGGTACGGCATCACCACCAGCGTGGAAAATCACGGCTTCCATTTTCAGGGCAGTGAGCGCGTCAAGCGTCTGGTCCGGCTGGTCGGGCGCGACAACTACCGCACCACGCTGGACGTCGGCAACTTCACCTGCGCCGACGAAGACGCCGTGGCCGCGACGATGAACAACCTCGACATCGCGTCGATGATTCACTTCAAGGACTTCTACATCCGCAGGAGCGTGCCCACCGACGAAGGCTGGTTCCGCAGTCTGCACGGCAAATATCTGCGGGGCGCGATCACCGGCTGCGGCGATCTGGACCTGCCCGCCGTGGTCAGGGCGATCAAGGCGTCCGGATTCGACGGCTACGTCTCCATCGAATTCGAAGGGATGGAAGAGTGCCGCCAGGGCTCCCGGATCAGCCTGGCCAACGTCAAGGCGCTGTTCGGCGCCTGATTCTGACGGCCCGCCGTTTCCCGAATCACGCGGGCGGAGTGCGGAAAACCGCCCGGCGGCGGGAGGCGGCGGGTTTGACTTGCCGGGCCTGCCGG
Organism: uncultured Lentisphaeria bacterium; assembly: GCA_949298665.1. Taxonomy (GTDB): domain Bacteria; phylum Verrucomicrobiota; class Lentisphaeria; order Victivallales; family Victivallaceae; genus CALXOD01. Next base: position 1,245 of record CASFXO010000416.1, on the reverse strand, counting down.
TGTATATTATCGCTCCATTTTTACAGAGTTGAAAATTTTCGATGAAAGGATGATCCGTCATGTCCAGGTTCCAGAAGATCACCGTTCCTCCCGGGGAGAAAATCACCGTCGGTGACGGCGGGCGGCTTCAGGTGCCCGACCATCCGATCGTCGCGTATATTCAGGGAGACGGGATCGGACCGGACATTACCGCGGCCTCCATGCACATCTGGAACAGTGCGATGAAGAAAGCCTACGGCGATCGCAGGTCCATCGCCTGGATGGAGATTTTCGCCGGAGAAAAAGCCAATGCGGTGTACGGGGCCAATACCTGGCTGCCGGACGAGACGGTCGAGGCGGTTCGGGAATACCTGATCGCCATCAAGGGGCCGCTGACCACACCGGTCGGCGGCGGCATCCGTTCGCTCAACGTCGCGCTCCGGCAGCTGCTGGATCTGTACGTCTGTCTGCGGCCGGTGCGTTATTTCACGGGGGTGCCGTCGCCGGTCAAGGCGCCGGAAAAGACCGATATGGTGGTGTTCCGGGAGAACACCGAGGATATTTACGCCGGGATTGAATGGAATGCGGGGACCCCGGAAGCGGTCCGGGTCATCGATTTCCTGCGCCGGGAAATGGGGGTGGATAAGATCCGTTTCCCGGAAACTTCGAGCATCGGCGTCAAGCCGGTTTCCCGCGAAGGGTCCGAACGTTTGATCCGTGCCGCCATCCGTTACGCTCTGGAGCACCGGCGGCGCAATGTGACGCTGGTGCACAAGGGCAATATCATGAAATTCACCGAAGGCGGGTTCAAAAACTGGGGCTACGATCTGGTGCGCCGGGAGTTCGCCGATGTCGCCGTGGCCTGGCCGGATCTGGTCGACGGCAGGGTGCCGGAGGGGAAACTGCTGGTGAAAGACTGCATCTGCGACGCGTTCCTGCAGCAGATTCTGACCCGGCCGGAGGATTATGACGTGATCGCCACATTGAATCTCAACGGCGATTATGTATCCGACGCGCTGGCGGCCTGCGTCGGGGGGATCGGCATCGCGCCGGGAGCGAACATCAATTATCTTTCCGGCCACGCGATTTTCGAAGCCACGCACGGGACCGCGCCCAAGTACGCGGGGATGGACAAGGTCAATCCCAGTTCGCTGGCGCTTTCGGGGGAAATGCTGCTGCGCCACCTCGGGTTTCACGAAGCGGCCGATCTGGTGATCCGGGGAATCGAAAACGCCATTGCCGACCGGGTGGTTACGTATGACTTTG
>CASFXO010000415.1 GCA_949298665.1 uncultured Lentisphaeria bacterium | reverse complement strand
AGGGAGGCTACCGCCGAGGCCGCTTCCGCCGGAGCCTTGTCCAGTTCCGACAGGAGCGGTTTCATAGTTTTCGGCAGGGGCCATTTCTCACTTTGATTCAGCAGCAGTGCTTCTGCCGCTGCCGCGGTAGTTTCCGGATACCGGGCGTTTCGCAGGTGGATGAAGGCGCGGACGATGGCGCTTCCGGCGGTCGCGGGACGGTCCTTCAACGCGGCGAGCGCCTCGTCGTTCTGTCCGCGCAGCAGCCGATAGGCCGCCAGTTTTTCGGCGAAGAGGCCGGATTCCGGCGCCATGTCGCGCAGCTGACCGTAATACCACAGTGCGGAATCGACGTCCCCGTGGTTTTCCGCCTCCCGGGCGGCCTCGGCGAGAAAGTCGATGAGATCGCCGCGTTCGTTAAGGAGTTTCCCCAGCGTTTTCTCCAGAGCGGCGTCCGGGGCCGCGCCGAGCTTTTTCGCCTGAGCGTAGCACCGGGCCGCTTCTTCCTGCCGGTCCGGGAGGTCGGCCAGCAGCCGGGCCATGGCCAGTTGCGGAGCGGATTGTTTCGGGAGGGCGGCCATGGCGGCGCGGAAGGACTGTTCCGCTTCCCGGAGCTGTCTGGCGCCGGCGTAGGCACGCCCGAGCGCCAGCTGGAATTCGCCGTCGCCTTTCCGGTCTTTCGCCGCCGGTTCCAGCAGCGCCAGTGCGTTACCGTATTTTTTCAGCCCCAGCAGGCATTGGGCATAAGCCAGACGGGCGGGGAGGGCGGCGGGATCGGCCTGATGAGCCTGCCGGAGGGCGTTTTCGGCCTCTTCATACTGCTCTTGCCGAAGCAGAACCCGACCGAGGCCCAGGTTGGCTTCGGGGTGGTCCGGGCGGCTGTCGAGAATGGTGCGGTAACTCCACAGGGCGACTTCCCGGGCGTTTTCCTGCTCCGCCTTGCGGGCGTTTTTCAAGAGTTCGTCAAGCTGGGTCGGGGAAATGGTGGCAGCGGGAAGCCGCGGCGTCGTGCCGCCGTCGGCGACTGTGCCGGGGCGGCGTTTCAGGCGGGCGTTTTCATCCTGAAGCTGCTGATTGGCCTTCTGCTGTTCCGCCAGGCGTTTTTCGGCGGCTTCGGCGGTGGCGGCGCGTTCGCTGGCGGCGGTCAGGGCCTTCTGCAGTTCTTCGACGTCCTTGCGCAGTTTGCGCGCGTCGCGCAGTTCCACCTGAGCGGCGGCGAGGTTGCGTTGGGCGGCGGCCAGTTCGGCGACGGCCTTGTCCCGCTCGGCGGCGACGGCTTGGGCTTTGGCGGATTCCTGTTCGGCGGAAAGTACGGCGGCCTTTTGTTTGAGCATTTCGGCACGGCTTTCGGCGGCGGCGGTTTCGGCTTTTTGGAGTTTTTCGGAGGTGTTTTCCAGTTGCAGCTTCAGATTGGTGATCTCCAGTTTCTGACGGGAAATCTCCTCGTCCTGTTTTCGGCGTTCGGCGTTCAGCCCGGAAACGGTGGCGTAATCGGACTGGCTGCGCTGCTTCAGGCGCTGTTCCGCCTTCTCCAGTTTGGCGGTCCATAATTTCAGGTCGTCTTCCAGCTGCAGATTGCGTTCGCGGAGTTTCTTCAGTTCGGTGCTGTTCAGGTCCCGGGCGGCGACTTCCTTTTCCAGCTGGGTGCGCAGCAGTTTGTTTTCATCTTCGGCCTGTTTGCGGCGGTCGTCGACGCGCGGGAGCGCGTCTTTGACGTCCGTCAGTTCAAGCTTGTTTTCCCGGAGCTGATTCTGCAGCTGACTGCGGGTTCGCACCGCCTCTTCCAGCTCGGTCCGGATTCTGCCGGCGTCGTCGCGCAGTTTGCGGTTTTCTTCGGCGACCTCCTGATTCAACGCGGCGGCGCCCTCGGGACGGGCGGCGGCGATGAGACGTTTCTGCAACGTCTCCAGTTCGGCACGATATTCCGCCAGTTGCTTTTCGGCACGTTTCAGGGACTGTTTCAAGTCTTCTTCCCGGGCGAGAATCAGATTTTTCTCACCGGTGGCGGTGTCGCGGACCTGACGGAGCGAAGCGAGTTCCTCACGATTGGCGGAGGCAAGCAGCCGGGTTTCCTTCAATTCTTTTTCCACCTGAAGACGGGAACGTTGCAGTTCGGCCAGATCGCGTTCCAGGGCCAAGTTCCGGTCGGTCGCCAGTTTGAGTTTCCGTTCGGTCGTCTCCAGATTGATTCGCAGTTCGATCAGCTGGCGTCGGGCGGTTTCGGCGGCGGCGTCGGGTTCGGAGGATTTTTTCTCCAGTTCCTGATAACGGGATTCCAGAAGCTGGTATTTTTCCTGGAGGACGCGGCGTTCCCGCATCAGATTTTCCAGTTCGGTGGTGGTGGCACTGCGCTGGGCGGCGGCCTTGCGCAGATCTTCCAGTTCGACCAGGGCGGCGAACAGTTTCTTTTTGTACTGTTCCAGTTCCGTCTGCAGCCGGGCGGTGTTTTCGGATGCGGCCGGAGACGGTACGCCGTCCGCGGTGGCGGATTCAGGAGAGGAACCGGAGGTGCCCGGATCGGTTCCGGTCGGTCGGCCCAGCAGGCGGCGGATGGCGGCGATCTCCTTTTCGCACAGGCCGATCCGGTTGTCGATCACCGTCTGATTCCAGTCCGGGCGGGCGCGTTTGACTTCGCGGTAGCAGCGCAGCGATTCCCGGAAGGACTGGAGCGCCTGCACGTAATCGCTCCGGTCCCGGGCCTGTTCGCCGCGTTCAAAATGCGAGTAGCCCTGCCGCCAGGCGTCCCAGGGCGAAAAATCGTCCCCGTCCGCGGCGATTGTCGCCGGATTGGAAAACAGCATGCCGCACGACAGCAGCGCCGCGGCGAAAAACAGGCGCGGAACAATCATCATCAGGTCTCCTTTTGAGCGCGGTCGGTACCGGCCGCGAGGTAATCGGCGAATTTATGGCGGTGTTGCTGGTCGATACAGAAGATCAGTTCCAGACGACCGTCGTTTTCATAATGTTCCTCCAGAACATGACCGCGGGCATGGGCGAATGCGGCAAGGTCATGCCGTTCCGGCGGCAGCTGCACCCGGAGCAGCCGGCGGTGTTTGCCGGCAAAGACGGACAGCCGTTCCCGGAGTTGCTCCAGTCCTTCCCCGGTGCGGGTGGAGAGCAGGATGCCGTCCGGAAACAGCGCCCGGGTGCGCGCCAGCAGCAACGCATCCGCCTGCCGGTCGATCTTGTCCAGCTTGTTGAACACCACCAGAATGTTCTTGTCCTCCGCACCCAGTTCGCGCAGAACGGACAATGTGGTTTCCCACTGCGCCTCCAGCTGCGGGCTGGAGAGATCCAGCACCAGAATCAGAAAATCGGCCAGTACCGCCTCCTCCAGCGTGGATTTGAACGCCTCCACCAGCGAATGCGGCAGTTTGCGCACGAATCCGACGGTGTCGGTCAGCAGCAGTTCCTGCCGGTCGGACAGCGTGATTTTGCGGGTGGTCGGGTCCAGCGTGGCGAACAGCTGATCCGCCACCAGAATCTCCGAACCGGACAACGCGCGCAGCAGCGACGATTTGCCGACATTGGTATAGCCGACGATCGCGGCATGCGCAATGGCATGCCGTTCGCGGCGTTTGCGGCCGACGGCGCGCTGGCGGCGGACTTCGGTCAATTCCTCTTCCAGTACGGCGATGCGGCGCTTCAGCAGTCGCCGGTCGTTTTCGATCTGAGTTTCGCCCTGGCCGCGCGCGCCGGTCACGCCGCCGCGCTGGCGGGACAGGTGGGTCCATGCCCGGGTCAGCCGCGGCAGAATATAACGCAGCCGCGCCAGTTCCACCTGAAGCACCGCCTCGCGGGTGGAGGCGCGCCCGGCGAAAATGTCGAGAATGACTTCTTCCCGGTCGATGACGCAGCAGTGCGTGAGTTTTTCCCAGTTCCGCTGCTGCGACGGCGACAGCGGCGTGTCGAAAATCAGACAGTCGGCTTCCAGTTCCCGGCGGCGCTCCTCGATTTCGGCCGCCTTGCCGCTGCCGACGTAGTATTCCGGCTGGGGGGTGCGCAGATGAACGACGATGCGGTCGACGACGCCGATGTCCAGATTGGCGGTCAGTTCGGCCAGTTCCTCCAGATGTTCGGCGGCGTCGGCGGGAGGTTCGTCCGGAGTGCGGACTCCGACGAGAATGGCGCGTTCCACGACGCGGCGATTGTCTTTTTCCGTATCGATCATGATCTTTTCGGGACGGTTGTGCCGTCCGTTGTTTTATTCGTCCGGCGGTTTCGCCGTCATTCCGGCGCGGAGCGGCGGAAGCATGCCGGAAACTGGTGCGCGGCGTGGGACTTGAACCCACAAGCCTTTCGGCGTCGGGACCTAAACCCGGTGCGTTTGCCAATTTCGCCAGCCGCGCGGACCACATTTTACACTATACACCGCCGCGACCGGAAAAGCAAACGGCGCCGCTCC
>CASFXO010000414.1 GCA_949298665.1 uncultured Lentisphaeria bacterium | reverse complement strand
ATTGCAGATCAAGATGGCGCAGGGCGCCAAGCCCGGTGAAGGCGGCCAGCTCCCCGGATACAAGGTCGACGCCGAAATCGCCCGGGTCCGGCATTCGACGCCGGGGGTGACGCTGATCTCGCCGCCGCCGCACCATGACATTTATTCGATCGAGGATCTGGCGCAGCTGATTTCCGATTTGCGCAACGTCAATCCGGCGGCACGGGTCTCCGTCAAGCTGGTTTCCGAAGTCGGCGTGGGTACCATCGCCGCCGGTGTGGCCAAGGCCGGCGCTGACGTCATTCTGATCAGCGGCCATGACGGCGGTACCGGCGCTTCGCCGCTGACCAGCATCAAACACGCGGGCATGCCCTGGGACCTGGGGCTGGCGGAAGCGCAGCAGACGCTGGTGCTGAACCGGCTGCGCGGCCGGGTCCGGCTCCAGGTGGACGGTCAGCTGAAAACCGGCCGCGACGTGGTGATCGGCGCCCTGCTCGGAGCGGAGGAATTCGGATTTGCCACCACACTTCTCGTGTGTCTCGGCTGCGTCATGATGCGCCGGTGTCATGCCAATTCCTGCCCGGTCGGCGTGGCGACGCAGGACCCGGAACTGCGCCGCTGCTTCCGCGGAAAACCGGAATATATTGAAAACTTTCTGCTGCTGCTCGCCGCCGAAGTCCGCGTCATTCTGGCCTCATTGGGATTGCGTTCCCTGAGCGAGGCGGTCGGCCGCAGCGACCTGCTCGAAACCGGCGACGCGGTGGCTTTCTTCAAAACCTGCAATCTCGATTTCAGCCGGATTTTCGAACGGGCGGCGGACGGCGTCGTCCGCTTCGAGGAAGCGCCGCCGCGCGCTCCCGGATTCGACGCCCGCGTCCTGATTCCGCGACTGCGGGAGACGCTGGCAACCGGTGTCCCCGCCGAACTGGAACTTCCCATTGCCAACGTCGACCGCAGCTGCGGCGCCGGTCTCTCGGGCGAAATCGCCCGCCGCTTCGGCGCCCGGGGACTGCCGGACGACACCGTGCATATCCGGCTGCACGGCTGTGCCGGACAGAGTTTCGGTGCGTTCCTTGCTCCCGGCGTCGTACTGGAACTGGCCGGGGACGCCAACGATTTCGTCGGCAAGGGGCTTTCCGGAGGCGTCATCATCATCCGTCCGCCTGCGGCGGCCGGATACGATCCCGCGGAAAACGTCATCGCCGGCAATGTCGCCGGTTACGGCGCGACTTCCGGCAGGATTTTCCTCAACGGTCTCGCCGGAGAGCGTTTCGCCATCCGCAACAGCGGCTGCACCATGGTGCTCGAAGGCGGCGGCGATCACGGCTGCGAATACATGACCGGCGGCCGCGTCGCGGTACTCGGACCGGTCGGCGTCAACTTCGGCGCGGGCATGTCCGGCGGCATCGCCTATGTCTATGATTGCGACAACGACTTCGACCTCAAATGCAATCTGGATACGGTCGACCTCGAATCCATCGCCCCCGGCGGCGACGACGAAGCCGAACTGCTGACCCTGATCCGGGACCATCTCACCGCCACCGGCAGCCCCCGGGCGGCGCGGATTCTGGAAAACTGGGAAGCCGAACGCGGCCGCTTTGTCAAGGTGTTCCCCGTCGAATACCGGAAACAGCTCGCCGCAGAAGCCGCACCGCGGAGCGAACGCTGACAACCACATCCGTACCATCAGGAGAAAAAACATCATCATGGATAAGAACTTTCTGCACCTCTCCCGCGTAAGCGACCTGTACCGTCCGGTCGCGGAACGGGTCGCCGATTTCCGGGAAGTCGAACGCCGGCTTTCCGCCGAAGAAATCGACCGGCAGGTCTCACGCTGCATGCATTGCGGCATTCCCTTCTGCCACGGCAGCGGCTGTCCGCTCGGCAATCTCATTCCCGATATTCACGAGCAGGTCCGCCGCGGCAATCTGCAGAACGCCTGGGAACTGCTTGCCTCCACCAGCCCGATGCCGGAATTCACCGCCCGCGTCTGTCCCGCGCTCTGCGAAGGCAGCTGCACCGCGCAACTGGTCAGCGAATCCGTCATGATCCGGCAGATCGAAAAATACGTTGTTGAATCCGCCTTTGCCCATCACTGGGTTCAGCCGCCCCGACCGCGCCGTGAAAACGGCCGCTCCATCGCCGTCGTCGGTTCCGGTCCGGCCGGGCTGACCGCCGCCATCCGGCTGCGGCAGGCCGGATGCCGGGTAACGGTTTTCGAACAACGTCCGCTCCCGGGCGGACTGCTGCGGTACGGCATCCCCGCCTTCAAGCTGGATCGAGCAATCATCGACCGCCGGATCGATCTTCTGAAAGCCGCCGGCATCGTCTTCCGTTGCGACACGAGGATCGGAAGCGACATTTCCCGGGAATTTCTGCTGCGCACCCACGATGCCGTCATTCCGGCGACGGGCACCCCGGTCCCCCGCGATCTTGACGTGGAAAACCGTGCGCTTCCCGGTATTGAATTCGCTCTTGATTTTCTCAACGGAGCCTGTTCCGCCGCCGGAAAAAACGTGTTGATCATCGGCGGCGGCGACACCGGCGCCGATTGCGTCGGCATGGCCAATCGTCAGGGCGCGGCAGGCGTTACCCAGATTGAAATCATGCCGGAACCACCTCCGGAACGTTCGCCGTCCACCCCCTGGCCGCAATGGCCCTGCCTGCGGCGCACCTCCTCCAGTCATCAGGAAGGCGCCATCCGCCGCTGGGGACTGCAGACCGTCCGTTTCCTGGAACGGAACGGTGCGGTCGGCGCCGTGGAAGTCCTGCCGGTGGACTGGGAATATTCACCGGAAGGGCGGCCGCTGCGGTTCACTCCGCGCACCGGCGAAAAAGAGGTGTTGGCCGCGGATCTGGTGCTGCTGGCGATGGGGTTTCTCAAACCGGAACCGCCGCCGGCGGCCCCCAATCTCTTCGTCGCCGGAGACGCGGCCGGCGGACCGTCGCTGGTGGTCCGCGCCATGGCCGACGCCATGCGAGTCAGTCAAAACGTACAACATTTTCTGGAGGTATAAACCATGCGTTTCGTCAAATATCACGGTCTGGGCAACGATTTCATCTTCGTCAACGCCGATGCGGAACCGGGGATCGATTTTCAGAAAATCGCCCGGGCCGCCTGCGACCGGCATTTCGGCATCGGGGCGGACGGGCTGGTCACGCTGCGGCACCGCGGCGGCAACCGCTTCGAAATGCGGATCTACAATTCCGACGGCACCGAAACGGAAATGTGCGGCAACGCCACCCGTTGCGCCGCCGCCTTTATCGTCGCCGAACGGATCGCGCCGGGACCGTCATTTGAACTGTCCACCCGCGCCGGAATCATCCGACCGGTCATGCTGCCGGACGCCCGGGTCCGGGTCGACATGGGCGCCCCCCATCCGGGCGACGTGGAAACCACGCTCAACCGCTTCACCGGCACCGACGTCTCCATGGGCAATCCGCATTTCGTCATATTCGTTCCGGACGTCGCCGCCGTCCGCCTCGAAACCGACGGCCCCGAACTGGAGCGTCATCCGCACTTCCCCCACAAAAGCAACATCGAATTCGTACAGGTCCTGAACCGGCGTCTCGTGCGCATGCGGGTCTGGGAACGCGGCTGCGGCGTCACCCTCGCCTGCGGCACCGGCAGCAGCGCCACCTGTGTGGCCGGCGTCCTCACCGGGCGCACCGACCGGCATATCACGGTCCGGCTGGACGGCGGCGAACTCGACATCGAATGGAACGAAAACGACAACCATGTTTATATGACCGGACCGGCGACGCGGGTTTTCACGGGCGATTATCCGGCCTGAATTGCAGAGGAGGACACAACCAATGTTCACGACCAATCCCTTTTATCAGGAACTTTCTGAAAATTATCTCTTTTCCGAAATCGCCCGGAAAGTCGAAGCCTGCCGCCGGGCCGAACCGGAGGCGCATATCATCCGTCTCGGCATCGGCGACGTAACGCTGCCGCTGGCTCCCGCCGTCATCGCCGCGCTGCATCGGGCGGTCGACGAAATGGCGACGGCAGCCACCTTCCGGGGCTACGGCCCGGAACAGGGCTACGACTTCCTCCGCGAGGCCATTCGCGAACATGATTACCGTCGGCGCGGCATCAACGTCGCCACGGATGAAATCTTCGTCAGCGACGGCTCCAAATGCGACGTCGCCAACATTCAGGAGCTTTTCGGCGGCGACTGCCGGATCGCCATCTGCGATCCGGTTTACCCGGTCTACCGGGACAGCAACCTGATGGCCGGTCGCGGCGCGAAGCTGCAGTATCTGCCCTGCGTCGAAGCCAACGGCTTTCTGCCGGAACCGCCGCGCACGCCGGTGGATGTCGTCTATTTGTGTTCGCCGAACAATCCGACCGGCGCGGTATTTTCGCGGGAACAGCTCGCCGAATGGGTGGAATACGCCCGGCGCGTTGGAGCCCTGCTGCTTTTCGACTCCGCCTACGAAGCCTATATCCGCGATCCCGCCCTGCCCCGGAGCATTTACGAAATCCCCGGCGCGGAAGAGGTCGCCGTCGAATTCCGCTCGTTTTCCAAAACCGCCGGATTCACCGGACTGCGCTGCGCCTACTGCGTCGTGCCGCGGGCTCTTCCGGGGCGGCTCAACGCACTCTGGCGGCGGCGCCAGACCACCAAATTCAACGGCGTCTCCTACCCCGTGCAGCGCGCGGCGGAAGCCGTCTATTCCGAGGCCGGCCGGAAACAGATCGTCGGACAGATCGACTATTATCTGGAAAACGCCCGGAAAATCCGCTCCGGTCTTCTCGCCGCGGGCATGACCGTTTTCGGCGGTGAACACTCGCCTTACGTCTGGTGGAAACTGCCGGTTCCCGGAAGCTCAATGGCATTCTTCGACCGGCTGCTTCATGAATGCCACGTCGTCGGCACGCCCGGGTCCGGATTCGGCACCTGCGGCGAAGGGTATTTCCGGCTGACCGGGTTCGGCAGCCGGGAGGCGACCCGGGAGGCGGTACAGCGAATCGCCACCCGGTATTTGCAATAACCCGATTCCGCCGCTATATTATCGGAATCATGCCGAATCAGCTCACAACCGAGATCGCGGTACTCCGGGAGATCAGCACCGCCGTCGTTCATGAGCGGAATATTTCCGCCCTGCTCGACCAGGTGCTGACCATTCTGCATCGTCAGATGGGCATGCTGCGCGGCACCTTCACCCTCCGCCAGGGCGACGTCTTCATCATCGAAGCCTCGCACGGACTGGACGAAATCGAAAAAAGCCGCGGTCGGTACCACCTCGGCGAAGGTCTCACCGGCATCGTCGCCGAAACGGCAAAACCGCTCCTGGTCGAAGACATCGCCAAAGACAGGCGCTTTCTCGACCGTACCGGCGTCCGGCGCGAAAACGGACCGATGGCGTTTCTCTGCGTACCGGTTTTTCACCGCGAACGGGTGGTCGGCACCCTGAGCATCGAGCGCAAAGTGGAACCGGGCGTCTGCCTTGAGGAAGACCTGAAACTGCTGGAAATCGTCGGCAACCTGACGGCGGAAGCCGTCTCCGCCTGCCGGATGGAGCACGAGGAACGCGAACAGCTTCTCGATGAAAACCGCAAACTGCGCGAGGCCCTCGGCGGCAACGGCAACCCCGGCGAACTTATCGGCAACTGCCGGACCATGCAGCGGATTTACGAATTGATCCGGCAGGTCGCCCCCAGCAGCGCCACCGTCCTGATCCGGGGCAGTTCCGGCACCGGCAAAGAGCTGGTCGCCCAGGCGATCCGCCGCCTCAGTCCGCGCGCGGACAAGCCGTTCATCGCCCTCAACTGTGCCGCCCTCCCGGAAAATCTGGTCGAAAGCGAACTCTTCGGCCATGAAAAAGGCGCTTTTACCGGCGCCGTCAGCCGCCGGATCGGACGGGCCGAAGCCGCCGACGGCGGCACGCTGTTCCTTGACGAAATCGGTGATCTGGCGATGCCGACCCAGGTGAAACTCCTGCGCTTCATTCAGGAACGGACCTTCTCCCGGCTCGGCAGCAATGCAGAACTCAAATCCGACGTCCGGCTTCTCGTCGCCACCAGCCGCAATCTGGAGCAGTTGATGGCGGAAGGGAAATTCCGGGAGGACCTGTATTACCGGCTCAACATTTTCCCGATCACGCTGCCGGATTTGTGCAAGCGCCGCTGCGACATCGTGCTGCTTTCCGAGCACTTCATCGCCAAGCTCAACCTCAAATACGGAAAAAACGTGAAGCGCCTTTCCACCCCCGCCATCAACATGCTGATGAGCTATCACTGGCCCGGCAATGTACGGGAACTGGAAAACTGCATCGAACGCGCCGTCCTCACCGCCACCGACGACTGCATTCACAGCTATAATCTGCCCCCCTCCCTCCAGACCGGCCAGAGCTCCGGCGGACAACTGCTCCCGGACGGAAAGGCGTCATTCAACACACTGGTCAGCTCCTTTGAACGGGAGCTGATCGTCGAGGCGCTCAAGCGCAACAACGGCAACATGTCCGCCGCCGCCCGGGAGCTGGATCTCTCGCCGCGGGTCATCCACTATAAGATCAACCGCTACGGCATCCGGCCGGACTGGTACCGGCATCAGGATGATTGAGCCGGACCGCGCCCGTTTTCCACGTTCCGGGAAGCTTTCCTCATGCCGCGTCCGCCGGACCTTTTTCCAAGCGGAAGATGGGTTACAATTCTCCGGGATGGCGCCGTTTCAATTCCGGCACCGCCCAGGCGCGACCGGTATCCTCCAGCCGCCGCAGATACTGTTTCAGATGGCCCCGGGCATGGTAGGGACCGCCTTCGCTGATGATTTCCCACATCGGGTCCCAGAAGTAGCCGTCCGGCTGGGTCGCCATCATCTCGTCGAGCCAGTCCAGATAACGGGCCTTGGCCTCCCGGCAGAGGTCGGGACGGTCGGCGGCAAGATTGCGCTGCTCGTGCGGATCGTCCTGGACGTTGAACAGCATCTCCCGATCGAAGAGATGATAGAAATCATGGTAGGTGCGAATGTAAATCCAGTCGTCCCAGCGCACCGCGCGCTGACAACCGTGGCAGCACTGGGACAGAATCAATTCGCTCCGGCCCGTGCCGGAACCGTCCAGCAGCCCCCGCGCATAACTGCGCCCCTCCCATTTCGGCCGGGGCGGCAGCTCCAGGAGCTCCGCCAGCGTCGGCAGCAGGTCGATATTGTAATGCAGTCCCGGATTGCGCTGCCCGGCGGCGAGCCTGCCGGGCCAGCGGAAGATCATCGGAATCCGGCAGGTGATGTGGTCCGCGGTGCCGTGTTCGCTCCACATGCCGAGTTCCCCGAGATTTTCGCCGTGGTCGGAACTGGCGATGATGACGAGATCGTCCAGCACGCCTTTCCGTTTCAGGGCGTCCAGCAGACGCCCGATGTGTTCGTCCATATAGCGGACGCCGCAGTCGTAGCCGTCGATCACCCGGCGGGCGTCGTTCAGATTCAACGCCTTGCCGGGCTGGCGCGGATAACGCGGATCCACCCGGTCGTCGTACATGTCCTGATCGAGGATGCCGTGCGGACCGACGGTTTCGCACAGCTGCCGGGCGATCTCGTTTTCGGTCAGCCAGGCGGGCAGCGGATCGTTGGCGAAAGGATTGCCGAAATCGGCAGGCGCCCGGTAAGGCGTATGCGGATCCCAGTAATTGACGTGCAGATACCAGTTGTCCCGCTCCGCATTCTGTTCGATCCAGCGCAATGCCGTGGGCGTCACGTCCTCGGCCGACTCGACGCCGCCGAGCCCGGTATCGTAAATTTCCCGGAATCCGGCATAGTAGTTGAACGTCGAATGCCGCTCCCCGAAGCCGCCGATGTAGACCGGATACAATCCGGCCTCCATTTTCAGCCAGGCCGGCAGATTGTCCAGACTCAGGGTGTTCTGAAAATCGCGCTCCGGCCCTTCCGAACGGATTTCCGCATTGCTGCCGCCGTGGTTGATGGCGCCGTTGTGAATGCCGAACGTGCCGGTCATCAGCGCGGACCGGGACGGCAGGCAGGGCGCATCCGAGGTGTAATAGCGGTCAAACACGACGCCTTCGGCGGCGATCCGGTCGAGATTCGGCGAAGTGTTGCGGCAATAGCCGTAACAGCCGAGATGGTCGGGCCGGAGCGTATCCAGATCCAGATACAGAATTCTCACGATGCACGTCCTTACATGGTTGCCGGAATTTTGAATGAGAGTCCGGAGGCACCTTTTTTCCTCCGCAGTCATTATCATACCGCGTACCGTTTCCTCCGTCAAGTCCGGACGATACGGTTTCACCGGCTTTTTTCTTCAAAAATGACGTCCCGGCGCAAAAATCGCACATTCCTGCGGGATTATCGCAGTTTTATTTTCGCACAGCAGCCTTTATATTGATAGAAGTTGACAGAAGATAGAAGAAGCGGATGCTTCCGTCCAATCCGGATGGCCCGGTACGACCGCAGCAACCTGAAAAAAACAACAAGGAGCGTGACCTATGGCGACGGCAGATCCCGAACGGCCCCGTTATCACTTCACCGCCCGGCGCGGCTGGCTGAACGACCCCAACGGCCTGTTTCAGCTGGACGGCACCTATCATTTGTATTTTCAGCACAACCCCGCGGCGCCGCACTGGGGCAATCTGCACTGGGGCCATGCGGTCAGCGAAGATTTGCTGCACTGGCGCGAACTGCCGACGGCGCTCCGGCCGCGTTCAGACAAAGACCTGTGCTATTCCGGAAGCGCCTGGGTGGACCGGGAAAACCGCGCCGGTTTCCAGACCGGCGACCAGCCGGCGATTCTGGTTTACTACACCAGCACGGGCCGGGGCGAATGTCTGGCGTACAGCAACGACGGCGGCCTGACCTTCCGGGAGTATGAAAACAATCCGGTTATCCGGCATCGCGGCCGGGATCCGCGGATCCTGTACCACCGGGAGTCCGGGTATTATGTGCTGGTCGTTTATGAGGAATTCAACTTCGCGGCCTTCTACCGGTCGTCCGATTTGAAGAACTGGGAATTCTGCAGCCGGATCCACGGCTTCTTCGAATGTCCGGAACTGTTCGAGCTGGACGGGCGCTGGGTCCTGTTCGGGGCGAACGGACGCTATTCGATCGGCCGCTTCGACGGCAGGGAATTTCATCCGGAATCGCTCCCGGCACCGCTTTTCGAAGGGGAAGCCTACGCCGGGCAGAGTTTCAGCAACTGCGACCGGCGGATCATGATCTTCTGGCTGCGCGACCGGGAAGGATTCGCGGGGCTGCCGTTCAACCAGCAGATGACGCTGCCGGTGGAACTGACGCTGCGCGACAACGTCGTCCGCGTAACCCCGGCGGTCGTTCCGCCGGAGGCGTTCGTCGTCCGCCCGGAAGGCCGGTCCCTGAAACTCCACGGATGGAATTTGCCCCCGGCGGAGAAACTGCTGATTGCGGAAGACACCTTCTCGCTGGAAATCTTCGTCAACGACGGCGAACGTTACATCGTGCATCCGCTCCACATCCGCCGCCCCCGGATTCTCTCTTTCGGTGAAATTCTGATCGACCGGCACCCGGACGGCGACCGCCTCGGCGGCGCCCCGGTCAATCTGGCCGCCGGATTACGCGCGCTCGGCGCCGAAGTCCGGCTGCTGGGCGCCGTCGGCGCCGATCCGGAAGGCGACCGGGTGCTGGCGCAACTGGCGGCAAAAGGCCTTGCCCTGGACAGTGTACAGCACAATTCCCACCCCACCATGGTCGCCCGGGTCGGCCGGAGCGCCGATGGGGAAAACACCTTTGACTTCACCCCGGAAAGCGCCTCCGACCACATCCTCCCGGATGAAAATGCCGCCGCGTTTCCGGCCGAAGTCGTCTGCTTCGGCACGCTGGCGCAGCGTTCCCCCGAGTCGGCGGCGACGCTGGCCGCCTTGAAAAAGCAGTATCCCGGCGCCCGCTTTTTCTGTGATTTGAATCTGCGCGCACCTTTTTATGATGAAGAGACCATCCGCCGTTCCCTGCAACTCGCCGACCGGGTGAAACTCAGTGCCGGAGAGGCTGCGATCCTGAGCACCATGCTGA
The DNA here is from genome assembly GCA_949298665.1 of uncultured Lentisphaeria bacterium. Lineage (GTDB taxonomy): Bacteria > Verrucomicrobiota > Lentisphaeria > Victivallales > Victivallaceae > CALXOD01. Next base: position 530 of record CASFXO010000414.1, on the reverse strand, counting down.
ACCTGCCGGCGGCGCCTGAAACATTCTGCCGGGAATGCGCCGCCCGGTACGGTCTCGAGGCAATCGTAATCACCCGCGGATCGGACGGCGGAGACGTCTGGACGCCGGAGGAATTTTTCCACTACGATGCGGTTCCGGTATCGGAGGTTGCCCATACCGTGGGCGCGGGAGACGCCTTCAGCGCAGGATTTCTCTATTATCTGGCCTGCGGTGCCTCGCCGCGGATTGCGGCGGCGGCCGGGAGCGCCCGGGCGGCGGCGGCGATTTCCCGCTGACCCGGCCCCCGGTCGAACCGGCACCGGCGCAAGGGCGCGTGATTTTTTGCTTTTTTCTTGCAAAACGGCTTGACAAAGGTTTTTGTTTTTGATATAATATAGCTGTAGTATATGTTAATCTGTAATATCAATTCCAACCCGGAACACAACCAACGGAGGCCGTTATGAAGAAGAGACAGGATTTCACGTTGATCGAACTGCTGGTGGTGATTGCGATCATCGCCATTCTCGCGTCGATGCTGCTGCCCTCGCTGA
>CASFXO010000413.1 GCA_949298665.1 uncultured Lentisphaeria bacterium | reverse complement strand
CGATTTGACGTTTTTATCATTATCATATGAATATGACCGGGGAAGACAGGACGCCTTTGACCGTTTCTGCACCGCGGTGCTGACGGCATCCGGAATCGCCGTCGCCGTTGCCGCCGTCGCTTACCGGTTGACGCCGGATATCCGGCCGGACGTGCTGGCCCACCTGCTGGATGCCGTATTGCCGGGACTGCGGCAGTATTGCTGTCCCGAGCCGCGGGAAAGTGTCGCCTTTCTGGCGTTGTGTCTGAGCGCGCTGCCGGCCGCATTCTGCGGAGCGGCAGCGGGGCGGATACATTTTTTCGGACACCGTTTTGCTCCCTGGGTACTGGCGGCGGCGGGGGTGGCGGCGCTCACGGACGGGAATGGTTTCTCCGCCGCCTTCGGGCCGGTGTTTCACTGGTACCGCGGCGGTATTCCGTTCGTCGTGGTGGGAACTCTGCTGCTGGGGGCCGGGGTGCTGGTCGGCGGACGGCGCCGCGGGACGGTGCGATGGCTTCGGTGGCTGGTGTTTGCCGTCGCGGTCATTCAGATCGCCGTCTGGCGAATCTATCTGCCGGGGCGGATGGACGGAAATTTCGACGAACACATCAACATCGTGCTGTATGCCGCGTTGCAGAGCATGCGCGGCATTGCCGAAAGGCATCTGTATGGATTTTATCCGCAGTTTCTGGCGCCGGTGCTGCGGATGTGCGGGTGCTCGATGCTGAGTTATTCGCTGGTGATGGGGGGACTGTATCTGGCGGCGTTCGGGTTGATTTTCGCGGCGGCGAAACGGATGCTGCGGAGCCGGATGCTCTGGGCCGGATACGGAATAGTGTTTCTTTACATGCTGAACTGGTTCGTCTTCTTTCAGGCGAAGGACAGCTTCCGGATCGATCCTTATTTCGCTTATTTCCCGGTGCGGTTGCTGGGCCCGGCGGCGGCGTGGTTCTTATGGGCGACGGGGGGCGAAAAGGTCCGGAGCTGGGGCGGCGGCTTTCTGGCGGCGGCGGCGCTGTTCTTCAATCCGGATACCGGGATCGCCGTGACGGGGGCGCTGCTGGCGGGAAACCTCTTCGCGGTCGGTTCGGTGCGGGAGGCGTGGCGGCGTGCGTGGCGTTTTCTGGTCGCCCTCGTATGCGGGCTGCCGCTGGTGGCGGTTCTGCTCCGGCTGGGCAGCGGGGCCTGGCCGCCGGTGTGGGATTACCTCGCCTACATGGTGCGTTTTCAGCAGATCGGATATTTCATGATGCCGGTGTCGGGACGGCTGTGGTGGCTGGGGGTGATGCTCTATGTGGGGGCGCTGACGTTTGCCGTCCGGCGCATTCGGCTCGGGCGCGGCAGGACGTATGCCTGCCGCATGGTGCTGTTTCTCGGCGTGCTGGGGCTGGGGCTTTCGCTGTATTATGCGGGACGGTCGCACCCGTATAATCTCTTTACCGTATTGTATCCGGGATATTTTCTGTTGTTTCTGCTGGCGGACACGGTGTTGCGGGGCATTCGGCGGCAGCGGCTGCCCCGGAGATACGGGATCTTCGCCCTGCCGGCGCTGGTGGGAATGGCCTGCTGCTGCGTTTCGCTGCTGCTGGGGGCGCCGAAAATCGTCCGGGGCATGTACGGAACGGCGAAGCTGTTTTCCGATTTCGGTGCGACGGACCGTCTGGTGGAGCGGTTGCGGGCGGTGGCGCCCGCCGGCGGCGCGATGAACATCGTCAGCTATCAGCAGGGAGTGTTGTACGCGGAGACCGGATTGCGGCCGGATATCCGTGATTTTAATCTGCCCGAGGTGATTTTCCGGAAGGATATGGACCGGGTGATGCGGGAATTGGGCCGGGCCCGGTGCCCGTGGGTGTTTCACGGGCCGCATTTCGAACAGCTGCCCCAGGAGGTGTTGCGGCGTTACTCCGACATACGGCATGAGCCGGACCTGGATATCGTGATTCTGCTGCCGTAGGGAAGGGGGGCGCGGGAGTGGTTCGCGCAGTACCCGATTGCCGGGGGGCGGGGGAAAATGCGATTCCCGCGTGTGGCGAGGAGGTCTGGCCGAACGGCTTTTTGAGGAGGGGCGGAGGGCGGTGCGGCGTTCGTGGCGGGGGTTTTTCCGGAAAAGGTTTGCTTTTTTGAAGAAGCGGACTATAGTAATTCCTTTCCCTGACGGATGAACGGTTTGCGCCGGGCCGTAGGTATTCCGGCGCTTTCAATATTTCGGAGGAAATGATGGAAAAGAGTGTCTGTGAGGAAACCGTCGAGCTGTACCGGCAGTATGTCATGCCCACCTATGCGCCGAAGATCATGTTTGTGCGCGGGGCCGGGGCGCGCCTGTGGTCGGCCGACGATCGATGCTTTCTGGATTTCGCCTCCGGCATCAGCGTCTGCAGTCTGGGGCATTGTCATCCCGGCGTGACGGCGGCGATTCAGGAACAGGCGGCGAAGCTGGTGCATGTCTCCAACCTTTATATGAATGACGTGACGCCGCGCCTGGCGGCCAGGCTGATTGCCGAATGTTTCGACGGCGTGGTGTTTTTCTCCAACAGCGGCGCGGAATCCAATGAAGGCATGATCAAGTTCGCCCGGAAATACGGCTCCGCCACCGGTCGCAATGAGATCATCTCCATGGCAAATTCATTCCATGGCCGGACGCTGGCGACGCTGGCGGCGACCGGCCGGGCGAAATACCGGAAAGGGTTTGCGCCGGACATGCCGGGATTCACGCAGGTGCCGTTCAACGACTTTGCCGCGCTGAGGGCGGCGGTAACGGACAAAACCTGTGCCGTCATGCTGGAGCCGGTGCAGGGCGAGGGCGGCATCCTGCCCGCGGATCCGGAATATCTGCGACAGGTCCGGGCGTTGTGCGATGAACGGGACATTCTGCTGCTGTTCGACGAAGTGCAGTGCGGCATGGGCCGTACCGGGACGCTCTTCGCCTGGCAGAATTTCGGGGTGGAGCCGGATGCGCTCTCCATGGCCAAGGCGATTGCCAACGGTTTCCCGATGGGAGCGTTCATTGTGAAGCGGAAATACGCGCAGGTGCTGACCGTCGGCATGCACGCTTCGACCTTCGGCGGTACGCCGCTGGCCTGCGCCGCGGCGCTGGCGGTGCAGGATGCCATCCGCGACGGGCACGTGCTGGAAAACTGTCGTGAACAGGGGGCGTACCTGATGCGGCGACTGCGTGAAATCACCGCGTCATATTCGTTTGTCCGGGAAGTGCGCGGACTGGGGATGATGATCGGAGTGGTGCTGGACCGGGAGGCGGGGCCGCTGTCGCAGCTGCTGCTGGAACACGGGTTGATCACGTTGACCGCGGGCGAAACGGTGCTGCGGCTGCTGCCGCCGTTGAATCTGACCCGGGCGGAGGCGGACGAAGGGCTGGCGCTGATTGCCGCGGCGCTGGCGGAGTTTGCCGGAAAAATCAAGGGGGAATGAGGAAATATGAAAAAGGATTTATTGACGCTCGGCGACCTGAATGCCGGCGATCTGCAGGAAATTTTCGAACTGGCGCTGAAGCTGAAGCGGGAACGGGGCAAAGTGGATTTCAAGCCGCTGCGCGGGAAGAGCGTGGGATTGATCTTCGCCAAGTCTTCGACCCGGACGCGGGTGTCGTTCGAAGTCGGCGTGGCGGAACTCGGCGGAACGCCGCTGTATCTGGATCAGGGCCGCATGCAGGTGGGGCGCGGCGAAACCGTCGCCGACACTGCGCGGGTGCTCAGCCGTTATCTGCACGGGGTGGTGATCCGGACCTACAGCCAGGCGGATGTGGAGGAGCTCGGACGCTGCGCCGACATTCCGGTGATCAACGCGCTGACGGATGAATTTCATCCCTGCCAGATTCTGGCGGACCTGCTGACCATTCTGGAATACAGCGGCAAGGTCGAGGGTACGAAACTGGTTTTTTACGGCGACGGCCGCAGCAACATCGCCAACTCCCTGATCAAGGCGGCGCGTCTGGTCGATTTCGAACTGGTGATCGCGGCTCCGGCGGAATTCAGTCCGGATCCGGCGCTGATGGGCGACGCCGCCAACATCCGCTGGGAGGAAGACCCGATCCGGGCGGCGAAGGAGGCGGATTACATTTATACGGACGTCTGGGTCAGCATGGGGTTTGAAGAGGAACGGGCCCGGCGGCTGGAAGTTTTCAAGCCGTATCAGGTGAACCGCGCGGTCATGCAGGCCGCCGGAAAACAGGCGAAACTGCTGCACTGCCTGCCGGCGCACCGGGGAGAGGAAGTTTCGGCCGAGGTGATGGATTCTCCGGCGTCGATCGTCTTCGATGAGGCGGAAAACCGGCTGCATGTCCAGAAGGCGGTCATGACTTTGCTGATCCGCTGACGGCGGTTCTGGTCCTTACGGAGGAATGCTGCGGATGGATCGAGGAATTTCGACTTCGGTTTTTGAACTGTTCAAGATCGGACCGGGGCCTTCCAGTTCCCATACGATCGGGCCGATGCGCGCCGCCGCCGATTTCCGGTCGCGCCTGCTGACGCTGGCACCGGAGGCGCTGGCGCGCGGGACGCGGATCGAACTGGCTTTCTTCGGGTCGCTGGCGGATACCGGGCGGGGGCACGGCAGCGACCGGGCCGCCGCGGCCGGACTGATGGGGGATACTCCCGACCGGTGCGATACCGGACGGCTGGCCGGCTTGCTGGCGGAGGGGAGCAGTTGCGATGTGGAGCTGAACGGTCGGGTGATCGCTTTTTCCGCGGCGGACATTCTCTGGAATCGGGGAGAACACGAATATCCGTTCCAGAACACCATGCGGCTGCGTCTGTTCGACGCTGCCGGGAGCGTGCTGCTTGAGGAGGTGTATTATTCCGTCGGCGGCGGATTCATTCAACGGGCGGGGACGGCGGCGGAGGACCCGCCGATCGTGCCCTACCGCTATCGCAACATGGACGGTTTCAAGCTGCTGGTGCTGAAATACGGCCAGTTGCCGGTCCGGTTGCTGATGGCCAACGAAATCGCGGCCGGCGGCCACGCTTCGGAAGCGGAGGTGAACGACCGGCTGGACCGGATCATCGACACGATGCTGGCGGCGGTGGACCGGGGGTTGCGGACGGAGGGATTGCTGCCGGGGCCGATCGGGCTGGCGCGTCGGGCCGGTCAGGTATACGCCCGGGCGCAGGCGGGGTGCCACGGCCATGACCGCTTCCTGATGGAATTGAACGCGTTTGCCCTGGCGGTGGCCGAGGAGAACGCGGCGGGCAATCTGGTGGTGACGGCGCCGACTTCCGGATCCGCCGGGCTGATTCCCGGCGTGCTGTACCATCTGGAACGGCGGCGGCGAATGAGCCGGGCGTTGTTGCGGGAGGGGTTGCTGATGGCGGCGTTGATCGGTTTTATCGCCCGGCATAACGCCAGCATTTCCGGAGCGGAGGTCGGTTGTCAGGGAGAAATCGGCGTGGCTTCGGCCATGGCGGCGGCCCTGCTGGCGCATGTACACGGCTGTTCGCTGCCACTGATCGAATCGGCGGCGGAAATCGCATTGGAGCACCATCTGGGTATGACCTGCGACCCGATCGAGGGGTATGTGCAGATTCCCTGTATTGAACGCAACGCGGTGGGGGCGGTGACGGCGTATAATGCGTATTTGCTGGCGTCGGTCTCGGATCCGGACAAGCGCAAGGTCAGCTTCGACGAGGTGGTCGCGGCGATGCTGCTGACCGGACGGGAGATGTCCGCGACGCTGAAGGAGACGTCACGGGGCGGGCTGGCGTTGTGCTCCCTGTGCAGTTGACGAGGGCGGAGACGGAGATGAAGAGAGAACGGACGGGGCGCGGAAGCGTTCGGAGACTATCAGGTTGTGTGCTGCTGGCGGTGCTGCTGGCCGGCTGTGTCAGCCATGAGACCTACCGGGAGGAGCGGATTGCCCGTGCCGCCCGGCATTTTGAAGATGTCCGCGATCGGGAGCTGCCGGACGGTGCGGTGCTGACGCTGGTGGACTGCATCGAGCTCGCGCTGCTGCGGAACGTCGATCTGGAGGTCAGCCGGCTGGAGGAGCAGATTGCCCGGGAACGGGTGACCGCCGAAGTGCTCGGCATGCTGCCGGATCTGGAGGTGTCGGACAACTGGTACATGCGCAGCAACCGGCCCGGTTCATCCAGCCGCAGCATCACCTACGGCGGGGCGACCTACAGCTACAGTCAGAGCTCGGAAAAGTACGAAAACAATTTCCGGGTCGAAATGGCGCTGAGCGTCATCGATTTCGGTCTGGCCTATCTCAATGCGTCCCAGGCGTCCGACCGGGCCCTGATCGAAAAGGAACGACTGCGGCGCGCCGAACAGAACCTGCGCATGGAGGTGGTCCGCTGCTTTTTCAAAGTGGCCGCCACTCAGGACGCGGTGGAGATTACCGAAACCCTTCTGGCCAGATGCCGGAACGTGGAAAGCCTGATCGACGGCATGCTGGAAAAACGCCAGGTATCGCCGCTGCTGTTGTACGATGAATACGAGCGATTCATCCGGCTTCAGCAGCGGCTGTCGGAGTACCGTCGGAATTACGAGGACGGCTGTATTGAATTGCGGGCGCTGCTCGGCATGGCGCCGAACAGCCGGATCAAGCTGGATACTTCCGCCCTGCGTCGGGAACCGGATTTTCCGCTGCCGGAGGTGGAACTGCTGGAACGGGCGGCACTGCTGGAGCGGCCGGAGTTGTTGAGTATGGATATGCAGTCGCATGTGGCGTTGACGGAAACGCGGCGGGCGTTGCTGCTGATGTTTCCGAACGTGAGGATTTTTGCCGATTTCAATAAATCAAGCAATATTTTTCTCTACAAGGCTTCCTGGATGGAGCTGGGCGTGCGTGCGGCGTACAATTTGCTGAAGCTGCCGCAGCAGGTGGCGCGTTACCGGGCGCTGGCGGCGGAACACCGTTCCATGGATGCCCGGACACTGGCATTGACGATCGGGGTGATGACTCAGGTGCGGATTGCGCACGCGAATTTGCTGGAGGTTCGGGAAAAATATGCGCTGGACGACCGGGTGTTCCGGATTTACTCGCGCCACCTGAACGAAGCCGAACAACATTACCGGTCCGGTTCCACGCTTTCACAGCTGGAACTGGACCGGCTGCGTCTGGAAGCGGCGGAAACGGAAATACAGCGTTCCATTTCGCTGGGGCGCTGCCTGGTCGGTTATTATCAGCTGATGAACGCTGTCGGCGTCTCTTCTCTGGAAACGGAGGTATTGCGGGAGCGGACGGCTGCTTTCGACAAGCTGGTGGATCCCGGCGCTTCCCTCAAAAAAGCCGCATTGATGCCGTCCGGCGTTCCTGATGAGCAGTAATTTTTAAAAAAAATATCATAAGCACCGGAAAAAGGGTTGAAAAGCGCTTTTGCCGGTGCTATGTTCATCGTCGGGATTGTGTATTCTCTGGTTGAATCAAAGAAATATGGCATATATATAATAGATGTGGTCGCGAAAGCTCCGGTTGTCCGGAAATATCGGAGTGGCGACCGCCAAGCAAGAGGGCATGGATATGTATCAGCTGGAAGACCGTATTCTGTTTGACGGTGCGGCAATCGTCGATGTGGCTGCGGCAGCGGCCGCCGCTGCGGAGCAGCAGCATCAGGATCAACCGGATCAGACGCCGGAGCAGGGAGCGCAGCAGGATCATCAGGATGCCGCGGCGTCTCCGTCACATGATTCCGGAGACGCCGGTGCCGATGCGTTGACCGATTTGAGCGGAGAGGCGGCGGATGCGCTGGCCGCACTGGCGGGAGATCCGGATGGCGGTACCCATGTGCTGGTGGTGTCCGACCGGATCTGGAATACGGATGGTCTGTTGAACAGCGTGAAGGACAATACGATTGTCATTCAGTTTGATCCCGGAAAAAGCACCGGTGCGGAGCTGCTTCAGAAGATTGCCGACGCCCTCAACGGCAAGGAAGCGGACAGCATCGGGTTCCTGACCGACGCCTCGCAGGATGGCGGATTCGAGCTGATTGCCGATGGCAAGACCTCGCTGGATACTCTGGATGATGCCGGCCAGCGGGCTTTCTGGAGCGGGCTGGACGATTTGCTGGCGGATTCGGGAAAAGTGGATATTTTCGCCTCCGATCTGGCCGGGAGCGAAGCGGGGCGGAATCTGGTGGATGCACTGGGAGAGTTGACGCACAGTGAAGTCAATGCCAGCGACGACCTCTCCGGCGACGTGGACGCCGGCGGCGACTGGGAGCTGGAATACAGCAGCCGGAGTGGTGAGGCGGTTGCGGAACGCAGTGCCGTCGCCGATTATTTTGACAGCATCGCTCTGGATGGTTATGATCACGCGTTGAGCGATACCAGATCGATTGCCTTCATCAACCCCACGCTGATGGACCCGGATACGATTGTCGCCGGTCTGGGGAGCGATGTGGAAGTGGTGTTTCTGCCGCGGGAGAACGCCTTCGAATTCATGACGGATTATCTTTCCGGATGCAGCGATATCGATGCGATTCACATCTTTACGCACGGTGAGGAAGGCAAGTTCCTGCTGGGCTGGACGGAAGGCGTGGATTCCGATTTCATCCACGATCATTCCGCGGAATTCGCTGCGTGGGGCAAGGCGATGAGCGCCGAAGGCGACATCCTGATTTACGGCTGCGATGTGGCAGGTGGCGAAACCGGAAGCGCGTTTGTCGATCTGCTGGCCGACGCAACCGGCTGCGATGTCGCCGCGTCTTCCGACCGGGTCGGCCTCGGCGGCGACTGGGTGATGGAATACACGGTAGGCAAGCTGGAAGTGCAGGGATACGTCTTCAACGACTACTTCTATTCCCTGAAGCAGTTGACCGTGAAAACCAATGCCGACGACGGGGTGATCATCAGTCCTTCGGCGATCGATGAAAACGACCTGTCGCTGCGCGAGGCGCTCTACATTGCCGAAGACGGCGATATGATCGTCTTTGCCGGCCAGCAGACCATTGAGGGAAACGCCCGCTCCGAGGGGGATTATTGGCATATCATGCTGCAGGATACGCTGGTCATCGACAAGAATGTGACGATCGACGGCAGCATTACGACATCGAGTTCTCCGGCCTATCAGCGTCAGGTGGTGATCGACGGCAGCGAAGCCCAGGCGGTGGTGCTGAAATACGGTTCGCAGGTTCTGGAAAGTTTTGTCGTGGACAACGGCGTGCGTCTGGCCGACTATTACAAATATCTGGAAATCGGGGATCCGCAGTATGACTGGAGTCAGCTGCATTTCCTGAATGATGACGGTTCGTGGGCCGCAGACGTGGTGTTGAGCACTGCCGTATCTTTGCAGGAAGCGCTGACTTTGACCCGCGATCTGACGCTGAACGGGACCGCCACGTTTACGGAAGGCACCGATTTCGGCGGAGCGCTGACCTTGAACGTCGGGGATGACGGCATGCTGATCCTGAACTTCAACTGGCAGATGCTGTTTGATCTGCAGGTGGGGGATTCCGCGCAGTTGCTGGGCGGCAGCGACATCTACCAGTTCCAGAGCGGCTTGACGCTGATGACCGTGACCGGGACCCGGATGACGACGGACACGGTTTTGACTGCCGGTACGGTGCTGAAGGCCGGCAGCTATATCACCGGGACTCTGAACGGGCAGAATTTCCAGCAATATCTTTACAACGACATGACCATCGAGGCGGGAAGTTTCGTTGTGACCGGGACGACCGTGCTGGCCGACGGTACGGCGCTGGCCAAAGATTCGGTGATCAAAGGTTCGACGACGGATTTCGTTACGCTTGGACGGGGAACTCAGCTCGGCAACGGCGCGGTCATTCAGGCCGACCGGGTTCTGGCAGCGGGTGAAACGTTCCAGCTGGGGCGTGGGTTCACGCTGGGGACCAACGCGGTGATCGGTGCCGGTTCGGAATTGCCGAAGGGGACGCTGCTGTTTGAAAAAGGCGAAATATGTACCTCGAATTATATTTATGCCGGTACTTACATTTATCAGCCGGGCGATCAGATTGAAGCCGGAACGGAGTTGCTCGGCGACGTGACCATGGGGTTGCGCACCATCACGATCAATGCTGTGGCGCAGGTGGTGGAAGGGGCGCTGGTATCCAGTGACACCACCACCGCCACTTCCCAGACCGCTCCGGTGATAACGCCGAATACGGATAATCTGGAAGCCGGGACCACCGTGAGCGATCCTGTGGTGACCACCAATACTACCTCGGTAACCTCGACGGACGATTTCGGCAATACACTGGTGACGACGACCACGGTGACGACGACGACGACGACGACGACCATCATTACCGCCTCCACTGAAACGGAGACGGGGACCATCACGACCTATTCGGATGTCGTGACCACGACGGAAAAAGTGGTTACCAAGAACGGGCTCGTGGGGGTGGAACTGAGAAATCTTCAGGTGGTCGGCGGTCATGCGGCGGTACGTCCCAATATCGCCGGCGGCCAGACCGGGACGGTTACCGGGGAAGGTCTGGGCGGCGGAATTCTGATTTCCGGGGAAAGCCGGGTGACGATGACCGAAGTGCTGGTGGCCGGGAACCGGGCGGACAAGGACGGCGGCGGGATCTACAACTCCGGTTCGCTTCTCTTCAACACGGAAACGGCATCTGGAAACTTCCTGAACTGGGAGTCCGGGATCTTCGGCAATATTGCCGGTACCTATACGCTGACCGATGCGGGAATGCTGGACCAGATCACCGGAATCGGCAACGGTGGGGGAATCTATAATGCCGGGGTGTTCGAGTTTGTCGGGGATTCCTTTGATTCGGATGGATTCCCGGGGTCCATGGTCCGTTGCTACGGCAATACCGCCACCGGTTCCGGCGGCGGGATCTACAGTTCCACCGGCCAGCTGGAATTTTCCCAGGCTCTTATCGGGATGGCCGGATATGAGATTTTCACGATCGGGGACTATTCTCAAATCCTGTATGCCGGCAATGAGGCGTTGAGCGGTTCCGGCGGCGGGGTGTTCATTGACGCCAAGGGGTTGCAGCCCGATACCATTTACTTCTATGGAACAACGGTGTCCGGCAATATGGCGGCGGAAAACGGCGGCGGGGTCTATTTCACGAACGGGAATATTTCCGGGAAAGATGCAATGTCGTTTGAATGGTGCCAGTTTTCCGGAAACGTGGCCATGCTTCGCGGCGGGGCCTTGTATATTACGAGCAGCACCGGTTCCGTGTCCATTCAGACCGTGATCGAAGAAGCCGGCGTCGACAAGGGGGTCAATGTTCAAAGCGTTATGTCCGGCAACGTCGCCGGGGTCGGCGGCGGGGCCGTTGCCGTGGTGAACAACAAGGGGGATGTGACGATCGACTTCGTACAGATCCTCAGTAACCGCGCGGGCGAGTTCGGCGGCGGGCTGTATGTGGAAAATTCCCAGAATGTTTATCTGACGGATGTGGAAATTTCCAGCAACGAGGCCGGCGGTACGTTAACGCAGGATTTCACGTGGATCTCCGGCACGACGAGCGGCAAGGGCGGCGGGATTTATTTCACGAACCAGGATGCCAACTATGCGCTTACGATTGAGCGCAGCGGGATCAACTCGAACGTGGTGAACAGCGCCGGCAGCGAATACGGCATGGGCGGAGGGATTTATCTCGATCGCGGTACGCTGAAGATCGAAAGTTCCACGCTGGCTTTCAACGGTGAATTTACCGGAAGTACCTATGCGTTGGGCGGGGCCATTTACATGCATGCCGGCAGCTTGACGATCAATTTCAGTTCGCTGGCATACAACCGGGGCAAGGGCGCGGCGATTTACATTGCCGGGGATTCCGCGCAGAAGAGCACGCTCAATGTCTCGAATTCGATCATCTACAACGGCGGCGCCACCGACCAGAGCATGGTGGCCAGCAGTGAGTTCAACCAGATTTTCCTGGCGGACGCCGGTGCCTCGAACAAGTTCATCGATGTGAATTTCTCCACGTCGAACAACCTGTACAGCCATTATTACAAGGATGCCTCCGTCTGGGAACGCAGCATCCGTTCCGACGGCAGGACCAACAACTCGCTGTCGCTGTCTTCGACGCAGACCACCGGTTCGGGCTGGGTGAACGGCCACAAGCTGATCGCCGCCACCGCGGATGAATCCACGGACATCCAGAAGAATATCTATCTGGATACCGAGCTGGGATACCATGCCAATTACCGGACGCAGTCGCTGGCGATCATCAGCGAGGCGAGCTGGGTGTACAACGTGGTGGCCGCTTCCGGGGTGAAGTATGACCAGCGCGGGAATCTGCGGGTGGATTCGAAGGCCTGGGTCTGGGACAGCACCAAGAATCAGTGGGTGCAGGGGACCAAGACCAAGGCTTCCATCGGTGCGTTTGAACCGATTTTCTATCTGGAAGTCACCAGCAAGGGCGACGATTCGAAGATCCAGTATACCAATGATGCCAACGGGCATTATCTGGATGCGGCCTACGGCGGCAGCGGTTTGACTTTGCGGGAAGCCACGTACTGGGTGGATACCCGCAGCGGACTGCTGAAGCTGGCGAACAACGCGCTGGAATCCTACCTGTCGACCGGAGACGCGGATTACTACCAGATCGTCAACCAGTTGCTGGAAAATTACAACCGGTTCTACACCGGGGTGGATCTGTATGTGGTGACCAATACGCTCGGTACGCCTCTGGAATATCAGTTTGTGACCAGCGGTGAGATTCTGGACAACGCGGTGCTGGTTTCCAGCCTGGTCAGCGGGATCAAGAGCACTTTCCAGGCGATTTCGGGGACCGTGGAGGACACGGTTGCCCGGGCGGCTCAGAATATCTATACCGTGAACGCCGGGACGGAAGACAATCCGGCGTCGTTCGGTTATCTGATGGACTATCAGGGGAATCTGCTGCGGGATGTCAATGGTGATCCGTTGCGGATCTCCACGACCGGGACCATCGGGTTTGACGCCAAAGTGTTCGCTGCCGGGCAGGACAATACGATCAACCTGAGCCAGGGGCAGATTTATGTGGCCCGCGGCTGGTTCAGCAACGGCAACAGCAAGGATCTGGTGATCGGCGACATGTACGGTCTGAGCTATCGGGCGCAGGATGCCGATGACCGGATCATCATCAAAGGCAACGGTAGCGAACGGGTGTTTTTGTTCGGCAACAGCCATACGGTGGTGTTGAACAACCTGACGATCACCGGAGGCAAGGCCAGCCAGGATACCTATTATGCGGGGGAATCCGATCTGGAAAACGGCGGCGGGATCTGGAACAACGGCATTCTGACGTTGAACAACGTCCGCCTGACCGAAAACTCGGCGGCCAATGTCTTGAACAACTCGAGCAAGGTGAATTCCGGTTACGGCGGCGGCTTGTTCAACGGCTATCTGGGGATGGCATATATTTATGACAGCACGATCGACAATAATACGGTAACTGCCAATGCCGCCCAGAATTATGTGCCCCGGAATCTGGCGGGTGCCGGCGGCGGTATTTTCAATGCCGGATACATGGTGGTGGAACGGTCGAATATTTCGTACAACACTGCAGTGTGGGGCAGCACCTACGAGGGGGCCCAGGGGGTAGCCGGCGGCGGGATTTACAATACCACCGGCGCGGTGTTGAAGATCGCCAATACCACCATTGCGGAAAATGTTGCGAACAGTACGGCTCTGACTTCCATCGGTAAGGGCGGCGCCATCTACAATGCCGGTTCCGATACCCGTGTGGGAGTGACGGTGAATTCGACGTCCGGCGGGGTTCTCTACAGCTACGGCAACACGATCTTCAACAACCAGTCGATTCTCAAGGGAACGGACAATCAGGTTCCGGATTACGACATGGCGGCGCTGTATTCCGCACAGGGCAGCGAACTGTACATGGCGAACACGCTGGTAGCGGGGAATTCCGGGAAGATCGCCGCGAGCAAATCCAAAACCGGATTGCGGGATGTGTATGTGGGTTCCGACGTGGTGCAGTTGGCGGAAAGTTTCGATGCCACGCACAATGTGATCGGAGCGTTCAACGGCGTTCTGGCCGGCGGGTTCGACTGGGATGACGGCGCGCTTTCCAATGTCACGGGCGAGATCACGACCGATTCGGAAGGGAATGTGGATTATTCCCTGACCAATTTCGGACGGGTCAGCGATCTGCGGCTGGAAGTCACGATGGATTACAACGGCGGTAAAACCATGACCTACCGGGTGCTGGGCGGCAGTTCCGCACTGGAAGGCGGGATTCTGACGACGGAATATCTGGATGCGCTCTCCGCGCTGGGCTTCCGGTCGATTTCCACGGACCAGCGCGGCGTCAGCCGTCTGACCGACGGGAACGGCAACGTAACCGAAACCACCAACATCGGGGCATTTGAAACCATCAGTCTGCTGGTGGTGGGATCCGCCAAGGACAGTCTGGATTACCGGACCGGATTTGACTTTGCGAACAATCTGCCGTTGTGGGAATCGCCGGATCTGACGTTGCGGGAAGCCCTGTATCTGGCGGACGACGGTACGACGGTCGTATTCAAGTCGGGCTGGGCGGTGAACGGGACGAAACGTGCTGACGGCAGCACGGTATCCGGTGAGTTGAACAGCCAGGGCGAACTGGTGATCACGTTGCAGGGTGAGTTGTCCATTATTCGCGATATTACCATCAACGGTAATTTCCTGCCGGCGTCGGAGGAGGCGCCGGTACCGGGCACTGTCCAGTTGCAGGTGGCATCTGGTGTGAGCTCGCGACTCTTCTACATCAAGAGCACGGAAGATCGGCTGCTGGATGTCAAGATGTATAATTTGTCGCTCAGCGGCGGGAGTGCCGTCAGCGGCGGCCTGGCGGCGTTCAACAGCGGCGGCGCCATCTACTCGGTGGCAAATCTCACGCTGGAAAATGTGGAAATTTCCAATTCGCAGGCCGGGACCGGCGGTTTCGGCGGCGGGATCTATTCCGAACGCGGGATGCTGACGTTGACCGATGTCGTGGTTACCGGCTGTGTGGCTCAGCTGGGCGGCGGGATCTATGCCAAGGGCTATGACAACGGCGGCCTGGTGCTCAGTGCGACGAATGTGTCGGTTATCGGCAATACGGCGAAGACGAGCAGCGGCCAGGCCGGCAGCGGCGGCGGCGTTTATGTGGAAAGCGGAAACTCGTACTTCCAGTACAGCACGATCGGGAACAACAAATCCGGTGGTCATGGCGGTGGGATCTATCAGAAGACCGGTTCGTTGACCATGTACAATTCGACGGTGGCCAACAATACGGCGGCCAGTGCCGGCGGCGGGATTTATTTTGACTCCATCGATCAGGTGAAACTGGATTTCGTCACGGTGGCCAACAACCAGTCCAGCTGGACGCTGTCCGGCAGCGCGGCAACCGGTCAGGTCTGGAACGGCGGCGGGATTTATATGGTTTCCGGCAACCTGCTGACGAACAATTCGCTGATTGCGCAGAACTTCGTCGGCGCCCTGTCGCTTACGTCCGGAACGCATGATGATATTTTCCTGTACAACGACACCAGCAGTCTCGGTAATTCTGCGAACAACCTGTTCGGCACCCTGTCCCGACCCGGCGGCCGGGAAATCAAGCCCGACGGAGGTTCGACCGACGCCAACGGCAACTACTATCTCAATGTCGCGGCGAGCGGCAGCGACTGGGCGCGCTTCTCCGGTACGATGACGGGGTATACGCAGCTGCTGGACACCAAGCTGGTCTACAACGGCGGCAAGCAGATGACGGTTTACGTCTACGACGGCGCCGGGTTGAGCACGTTCCTGCAGCGGGCGCAGTCCACCGGAGAACTGGACCAGACTCAACTGGAAATGTTCGACGGGCAGAATGGAACCGATGTCCGGACGACGGTGGGGGCGTTTGAAAAGCAGGAACGTCATTTGTATTTCGTGCAGGGCGACCTCAAGGGGAACGCGTTGACGCAATCCCAGTGGATCAGTTCCAACGGCATGTATCTGCTGGAATCCGACGGGGTGCTGGAAGCGGCGGATACCCGGTTCATTTTCCTGGGTGACGGGACTTCTGTCAACATCACCCACGGTGATCGCGTGATCAATCAGTTGGTGACCCGGAGCATGGTTTCCTCCACCGGGGAAGTGATCTATTATACCACTTATTTCGGCGAGGGCAAGGATGCTTATACTGCGTCTGACTTCCAGCGGCCTACCAGCGAAATGCTGGCCTATGGTCAGACCTTCCAGACGGTCAACACCACATTCACCGGGAAGGGCACTCTGGTGGCCGACTGGGCGCTGAATCCGACCTGGCAGGGAGAAGCGCTGCGCAGCAGCATTGTGGTGGAAGACGGCGGCTGGTTTACCGTGGCTGCGGATGTGGTGCTGGCCGGTCGGGTTACGGTTATGGACGGCGGCAGTCTTGAACTGGCGACTACGAATTATGACAAGCTCGGCATTCTGCTGGACGGTACGGACACCAGCGTAATCTACAGTGCCGACAAGGCGCAGACATTGATCGGCACGGATTATCTGGGGTCCGCCATCGTGTATGATCAGCTGGTCGTCAGCGGCGGTACGAAAACCTTCTCCGGAAACCTGACGGTCAACGTACTTGAAATCGGCCGTAACGTTACGTTGAAGGTGAATGCCGTCAGCAACGGACCGCGCGGAGATCTGCTGGTGCATGAACGCATTTTCGGTGACGGTACGAGCGACGACAGCGGCAAGGTCAGTGCGGCGGGCAGCATTCTGCTGGGGTCGGATTCCGACACGACGGTTTCCGTGGGCAATGTGGTTCTGGAAGCCGGCAAGTCCAGTGCTATCGAATTCCTGGCGCAGAACATCGAGTTGACCGGTTATGCCACGATCGGGAACGGTACGGGGCAGGTGTTCTTTGATGAAAACCTGCAGAATCTGACTGTTACCGGGGCGGGCAATGTGTTCCTGCTCAAGGATCTCCCGTACTTCCGGGAAGCCAGCAGTCAGCCCGGTTCCGCGCCGGCTCTGGCGCTGGTGGTGAAATCCGGCGGGGAATTGAGTTTCGATTTCGGCCGCACCAACATCACCCTGTCGGACAACGCGTTCAGCCAGATTACGGTGGAAAGCGGTGCCAAGCTGCAGTATGTGACGACCGGCAAGCTGGACACCATGTTGAACCGGACGGTCGGAAACGCCGGTACGGTCGCCCTTTACGGGACGATTACCGTCAATCAGGAGCTGCTGCAGAATTTCGACAGTGCGTTGGAATTCGGCGGCACGGTGACCCTGACTTCCAGTCTGAACTGGGCACATGATCTGACCCTGAACGGCACCATCAAGCTGACCAGCGCGATCGGTTCCGGTCTGTCGCTGCACAGCGACGGGGATCTGGTCATCGGCGGCACGCTCGACATGACCACCGGGCGCTATGTCTCCGGGAACGGCACGTTTACCGGTTCCAGCAAGGATCTGGAAGTGACTGCCGGCGGCATGGTCTATCTGGGCGGCTTGAAGAGCTTCCGGAACGTGTCGGTGGACAGTCTCGGCGATGTCGGCATTGCCCTTGGCGGGGCGGTGAGCGTCAGCGGCGATCTGGTGCTGCTCGACCAGGCCCGGGTGCTGGAAGTGTATGACGCGAAGGGTAAACTGATGAACATCGCGTTGACGGCTTCCGGAGTGATTCAGGCGTCCGGTTTCGTGTCGGATGCCACGGGCGTGGGGGAATTGCAGCTGTCCGCCTCCAACAAGAGCGGGGTGACCAGCGATCTCGGTGCGGTGGATATTGCCGGAACGTTGAATTTCCTCAAGGGCAATTACCAGCTTGACGCCGTCAGCGCCGGTGCGCTGAGCAGCAAAGCCACGCTCGTTGAGGTTGCCGGGGATGTGACGTTGGCGTATGACGTGGTTTACGACAACAACGGCACTGTGTCGACGGATGCGGACACCGGCGCACTGACGGATCTCGGGAACGGTACTTTCACGGTTCTCGCGTCCGGTGCGTTCAATCTGCTGTCCGGCAAAGTGGTTGTCGGCGGCACGTTGAATATGAATGGCGGGGTGTTCACCAACAGCGGCACTTTCGAGGCGCAGTCGGTGATGATCACCAGCGGCGGCGCGCTTTATGACGAATATCAGTCGAACGGCCTGTCCTATGAAAACGAACTGGGCGAAACCGTGGAAGTCCGGTTCGCCGAAGGAATCCGCAACGGGTTGATGAGCGATACCGCCCTGATCGGCAAGGCGGAACTGGTCAACAAGGGGACCTTGACCGTCAGCGGCACGTTGACGGCGGCGGACGCGGATCTGCGCTATACGGATGCGACGCTCGGTGACGTGCAGGTACTGAATGTGTCTTCGCTGATTTCCAACAAGAAGACCCTGACGGTGGACCAGGTGATGTTGCTGGATTGGAGCCAGCTGGAACATCTGAGCGGTACGATGACGGTTACCGGCGGTATGGTGATTCAGTTCGGTACCATTACCAACAAGGCCACCATGACGGTTACCGGCAATATCGTTCAGGATTCGCAGGGAGCAACGGAATTGCCCGCCACCGGTGTGACGCTGACCAACAGCAGCAAGCTGACGGTAGATGGGGCCATCGATTTCAGTGGTCTGGCCAACAGCCGCGTCAGCAATGACGCCGGTACTTTGACGGTGCGCAGCATCGCCGTGGACGGCACTCTTTACAACAAGGGAACGGTCAAGGTGGATGCGATTACGGTCAACAGTGGGGTACTGGAAAACCGTGGCACCATGAAGGAAGGCTTCGACACCAAGGATTTTGTGAGCACGATCGACTTGACCGGAGGCGCGTCCATCCTCAATTACGGAACGCTGTCGGCAACGACGATCGAAGCGGATGCCGCGTCGTTCGGCTCCATTACGAACAACAGCGGGAAATTGTCGGCGGAAACCATCGTGCTGTATGGGGAACTGTACAACAAGGCAACCCTGTATCTCGGAACGTCGCTGACGCTGAATGACGGTTATCAGACTGAAGGCGGTGTGATGGAACGGGTTACGGTCGGTGCCCTGAAGAATTACGGGACCATCGGCGGCATCAAGCGTGCGAAGGATACCAGTGACCCGGCCCAGACCATCGACAGTTATACCGCTTATGGTACGATTGTGATCACCGGTTCCGGTAATCTGGAAAACAATTCGGGGAAATCGCTGACGGCGGGAGACATCATTCTCACAGACGGCAACTTGCTGAACTACGGCACGGTGAGCGTTTCTCCGGTGTACCGCACGGTGACCGATACGGCGACGAAGGTGAAAACGGTGGAAGCGCTTACCGGCGGACAGCTGGAAATCCAGGGCAAGGGTTCGCTCAACAACAGCGGCACGATTAAAGCCGGTGCGATTGCCATGGATGGCGCGACGGCGACCGGGGACATCATCAACAATGGTTCGATGACCATTTCGTCGACCATGGTGACGGCTACCGGCGGCGGGCTGTGGAAGCTTTCCGAAGGGACGATTGCGCTGAACGGTAACTTTACCAACAATGCCGGCAAGACGGTTCGGGCGACCGGACTGGAAGTCAACGGTGTTTTCGACAGCACCGGCGGCACGCCGACCTATGTCAGCGGCGGCGAACTGGTCAACAACGGTACGCTGAACATTGCCGCGACCAGCAAGCTGGTGACTTCCGGCAGCAGTCAGAATGTGGCGATCGGCGGCGACGGCAGCGTTCTGGTTTACGGGTCGCTGTCGAACCTGAAGGGATCGTTCACCGCCGGTTCTCTGACCCTTCTGACCGGAGACCTGGACAATCAGACGACGTTGAAGTTGACCGGACTGGCGGTAGTGAACCGGGTGGAAGGGGGACAGAATGCGACGCTGGTGTCCAATGGTGAATTGCTGATCGAGGAAGGCAGCCTTTACAACGCCAAGGGCAAGACGATTCAGGTTGGAGCGGTGACGCTGAACGGAACGGGAACACTGCAGCCTGATGGTACGTTCACCGGTTCCATCGTCAATGACGGTACGATTACGGCCAAGGCTGCCGGTGTGACCTTCACTAAGGTCGGCGGCGGCAAAGACGCTGTGACCACGGCAAGCGGTCAGATTACGTTGAACGGCGGAAGTTTCACCAACAACTCGTCGGTGTCCGCCACGGAAGTGACGCTGACCGGAGCTGCAGATCTGTCCAATGCCGGTACGATGACGGTCAAGGCGGTGTACACCACCATCCGGGATGCCGCAAACAGCCAGGTTCTGGTGGTCTGGGGCAATGCCGATGGCGGTATTCACCTCAATGGTGGTAATCTGGTGAACACCAAGACGATCACGGCCGGCGGTCTGGAACTTTTCGACATCGACGGCACGGATTCGGCTTCCGGGAATGTGACCAACCAGGG
>CASFXO010000412.1 GCA_949298665.1 uncultured Lentisphaeria bacterium | reverse complement strand
CGGCACCCCCGGCGGAATCCGGTAGGAGAAGCGCACCATCGGGAAACGGTCGATCAGCCAGCCGAAGGGACTGATGATGCAGGTCATCGGCGCGCCTTTTTCGGCGGCTTCGGCGCGGGCGAAGATGCGCAGCGAACCTTTGCCGCCGGCCGCCGGATTTTCCAGATCGAGCATGCCGGTCGCGTTGCCGTGCCGGCCGAAGGCCCAGAGGTAATTCCAGCGTTCCGGATGCTCCAGTTCGAAATCGCAGTCGATGACGGTGCGTTCGGCGCGTTCCAGATCGTCTTCGCGCTGCAGATCCCTGGGAATCACCGGACCCGAGTCGGGCAGGCCGCTTTCGTAGGCGCCGAGGTCCGGCGCGCGCCCGGCAAAAGGCAGATTGACGGGCTCTCCCTGCTGCCACCGGAGGTCGCGGTCGACGGTCAGGAGGTTGTTCTCCAGATCGCACTTGACCACCCGCGCCTCGGCGGCGCCGATCCGGATGAGGTCGCCTTCTTCGCCGGGAATGCCGAAGCCGTCGTAGAAATAACGGACGTCGTCGACTGCGACGATCCGTCCGGCCCCCGCCCCGGAGGTCCGGGTCAATGCCTCGCCGCGGTCGATCGCCGGGCTTCCCGGTCGCAGCCGGAAGTTGTCGGTCGCCGGATCGACGAACCCGGGATCGACGTCGAAGTTGCCGCGGAAGATTTCCGGGAATTTCCGGGCTGCTTCGGCGAGCGTGAAATACTGGCGGGGATAGCCGTAACTGATGACCTTGTCGCCGCTGTTCCGGCCGTGGATGATATTGGAACGGAACGGGTTTTCCTCCTGGATGATCGTTTCGTTGAATTCGATGGCGATCGGGCTGCCGTCGGGATTGTTGTCGCTCCAGATGTTGTTTTTAAAGACGTTGTCCCGCACGATTTTTTCCCGACCGACCAGTTCGGCGAAGCTCCAGGCGCTGCCCGAATTGCCGCTCCAGGTGTTGAAGTATACCCGACTGCGGCGGATGCTGAAAGGAGCCATCTGCTCGTACTGGTAGCTGTACGCCGCCAGCGGATTGCCGGAGTTGCGGAAGATCACGTTGCGCCGGAAAATCGAGTCGTGTACGAAGAGCTTGGCCGAAGAATCGGCGTTGCCGGAGCCGAAGAGCGAATTGGTGATGATGTTGTTTTCGATCAGGTTCCGTTTGGCGTTGAAGAACTCGAAATTGCGTCCCCAGCGGCCGTCGAAGACGCAGTTGCGGATCACGTTATCCGAGCAGTCCTCCCACAGCATGAACGGCGTATGCCCGGCGCGGGTGGTCCGGATCCGGTCGTAGACGTTGAAATGACAGTCGCGATTGTCCATCATATTGTCCAGGGTAAAGCCGTCGCCGTCGTTGAAATTGGGCTTGACCGTCCGCGGATCACGGAAGTTGGTGTCCAGCAGCAGATTCTCGAAACGGCTGAACCGGGTCGCGGTCACCAGAAACGGCGCCCAGACGTTCTGGGCATTGCGGCAGACGACGTTGGTGATCCGGATGGATTGGGCGTGATCGATTTTCGCCCAGTGGACGAAGGGTTTGACGGCGACTTCAAAGCCGTCGACGGTGATGTGACTCCGTTCCCGGATCAGAATGGCGGCGTTGTTGAGACCGATGATTTTCGCCGCACCGGGAGTGGTCGAGCGGTAGGTGATCGGCTGTCCTTCGGCGCCGGAACGAAGCGGCTGGAGCGTGCCTTCGTAGACGCCCGGCCGGAAGAGGGCGACGTCGCCGGGGTTGAGTGCGGCGTTGACCCTGGTGAGGCTGCGCCACGGCCTGGTTGCGGAGCCGTCGCCGCTTTCGTCGTTACCGTCGGGAGACAGGTGGTAGGTGGCTGCCCCGGCCGAAACGGCACAGGCCGTCATCACGCTGGTCATCCACCGTTTTCGCTTGAACATGATTGCACCTCCGGTGTGTTTGCGGAAATTCCTGTTCTATGGAGTCGGTATGAAGCATATATCGGCAATCCTGCCAAGTCAAGTGTTCAAGACGGCTTTTGGGGCTGGAAGCATGATTTTGCAAAAAAAATATTATACGCTCCTCCTGAGTCGGAAAGCCGGCGGTTCAACCGCCCACCATACCATTCCTCCCGGCTTCCGCGAAGAGTGGGAGGCCGGGAGGAGGGGGACGAGCAAGACGTCAGATATTTTTTACGGTTTGTTCAGGTGTTTGCGCCGGTACGCCCAGATGGACAGCAGGATGGAGAGAATCGCCGCAATCGTGTACGACGTGGGCAGCGACAACCCCAGCCCCACCGGGCCGCCGTTGGCCGGCGACGTCCAGAGAATGTAGGTCAGCACGACGAAGGTCATGAACGCTCCGGGCAGCAGTGTGATCCACGGGGCCTTGTGCATGGAGCGCAGCCAGACGGAACAGGCCAGAAGTGTGGAGGCGGCCAGCACCTGATTGCCCCACGCGAAATAGTTCCAGAGCTGGTTGAAGGTCTGGGCGCTGATGTTGGACCACCAGAGCAGCAGCGCCACCGCGACGATCAGCGGAATGCACAGCATGAAACGGTTCCGGATTCTGCTCTGCGGCAGCGACAGCATTTCCGCCAGGCTGAGGCGGAGGCTGCGCATGGCGGTATCACCGGATGTGATGGCCAGGATCACCACGCCGATCACCGTGAATCCGCCGACCCATTTGCCGAGGAAGTGCGTGGTGATTTCCGAGAGAACCAGACTGGGATTCTTGCTCATGAGTTCCGGATAGAGGTTGTAGATGGCCAGTCCCGCGCCGGCCCAGATCATGGCGATGACGCCTTCGAGCACCATCATGCCGTAGAAGGCCTGCCGGCCCTGCCGTTCGGAATTCATGGTCCGGGCGATGATCGGCGACTGCGTGGCGTGGAATCCGGAAAGAATCCCGCAGGCGATGGTGACGAACAGCACCGGAATGATCGGCTGCCGGAACATGCCTTCACGGAAGGCTTCGGTTTCCGTCAGCAGCTCCGGCTGGGCGAATCCGGCTTTGAGCAGCGCGGCGAAGATGGCGAACGTGCTGAGAATCAGAATCGCCCCGAAAACCGGATAGACGGTGCCGATGATCTTGTCCACCGGAAACAGCGTCGCGCAGATGTAATAGAGAAAAATTCCGCCGACCGCCACCCAGAAAATGGACAGCGAGGGCTTCATGCCGTCGATCAGGTTGGCCGGGATGTTGATGAAGACCGCCACCACCAGCAGCAGAAGAAGAATCATGAACACGGCGAAAAAGGAATAATATTTTTTCCCGAGGCTCATCCGGATCAGTTTCGGCAGATTGGCGCCGTCATGACGCAGTGACATCATGCCCGAGACGAAATCGTGAACCGCGCCGCCGAGGATGTTGCCGACCGGGATGATGAGAAACGCCACCACGCCGAACTTGATGCCGAGGATGACGCCGATCACCGGGCCGACGCCGGCGATGTTGAGCAGTTGGATCAGCATGTTTTTCCAGTGCGGCAGCGGCAGGAAGTCGACGCCGTCGCGGTGGGTGTTGGCCGGAGTCGGGCGGTCGTCGGGACCGATCAGTTTTTCGACAAAGCGCCCGTAGGTGAAATACCCGACGACCAGAAGGGCGAGCCCCAGAAGAAAAAGAAACATGATACGCCTCTTGCTGTAAAGAAACCGGATCGCCTCAGCCGTACCGGGACAGATCAGGAAGAGGGCGGAACGCGGTCTTCGGCACCGTCGGACGTGGCGAACGCGATCATCTGAAACAAATTATCACATACTATACCGTTTTTTTTCCGGGATGCAAGTTGTGCGGCAGGAAGTTCGAATGAAAATCGTACTTTTTGTTTGTTTTTCGGCGTGCGGGTGCTATTGTATCCGGCATCGGCAAGACGGTGCGGGATTCATTCCGTGCGGAACATCCGGAGCCGTCCGGCGGCGGCGGAAGAAAGTGAGGTGGCGATCATGAAAATCAGATATCGGAAAGGCGCCGAGTCCGGTGACTGGTCCCGGGAGGAGGGCGCCGCCATCCGCCGCTGGAACCGGGTTTGCATGGCGCTGGCGGTGGTATTTGCCCTGGCGGCGCTGGTGGGTGCCCGGGCGGAAGCGCTGGAGCTGGGGCAGCGGGATCCGAATGGATTTGCGCTCTGGTTTCTGCTCTGCTGCGCCTATCCGGTGCTGGGGCTGCTGGGGCTGGTCAATCTGTTGTTCGGCGTGCAGGATTCGGCGTTCATGCGTTTTCTGACGCAGGATCACCAGATTCTGGGACTGTTTCTCCTGAACTGGGCGACTCTGGCGATGCTGTGGGGCCTGGGGCGCTGGCGCGGACTGCGCTGGCTGGGAGCGGAAAAACTGCGCGTCGCCGCGAATTTCGCAGGCATTCTGCTTGGCTGGGGAATTCTGCAGTTGCTGTTCTTCGGGGTTTCCTCCATCTGGAGCAGCGGTGGTTTTCAGCCGTTGCACAGCCATCTCCGGGAAGAGGAGCCGGACCGGGTGATCGTGGTGGACGCCGATCCCGCATCCGGGGTGGAAACGCCGCAGACACGTTGAGCAGGTGTCATGCCGGTGGAAGAAACGGGATGCCGTGCGAAGGTTTTTTGCAAAAAAAGCGTTTCCGCGATTTGCAAAAACGGAAAACGGAATTATCTTTTGTTTCAGCCCCGAAGGATCGGTCGGTCATGCGGGGGAGTAGCTCAATTGGTTAGAGTACCACCCTGTCACGGTGGATGTTGCGGGTTCGAGTCCCGTCTCTCTCGCCATTTTTTTGAAAATGGCGCGTATGGTCGGCAGCACATGAAGGGTTTACCGCATGGATTGCGGGGGAGTAGCTCAATTGGTTAGAGTACCACCCTGTCACGGTGGATGTTGCGGGTTCGAGTCCCGTCTCTCTCGCCATTTTTTTTGTCGCAATTCCAGGAGTCCCCGCAGTTCGCGGCGGAACGCGAAATCCGGGAGAAGCCCATCATGTCGGGAGGCCTGAAGCGGCAGGGGGAAGCGGTACCATGAACCAACCTGAAGTATTCGGTCAGGCACGCTGGATTGCGGAATACGCCATGCGGCGGGGGAGGAAGCACGCTCCGGTGTTTCGCCGGCGGTTTCATCTGGATTCCTGGTGCCGGGCACAATGTGCCGTCTGCGGGCTGGGACATTTTCTCCTGCGACTCAATGGACGGGCGGTATCCGATGATTTGCTGACTCCGGCTTTTACACGGTATGATCTGCGCTGCGAATATTATCTTTATGATGTGACGAACTGCCTGACGCCCGGAGAAAACGTGGTGGAGGTGGTGCTGGGAAACGGATTTTACAATCAGATCACTCCGGACCGGCTGCGCAGCGAACGGCAGATCTGGTCGAGTGATCCCCGGCTGCTGTTCCACCTGACGGCGGATGGGTGCAGTGTGCTGATCAGCGATCAGACCTGGCGGGTGGCGCACGGGCCGATAGTGGAAAACTCCGTCCGCACCGGAGAGAAATATGACGCCCGACGGGAGTTGGCGCCCTGGCTTCCGGGAGAAGAACCCGATCCGGCGGTATGGCGTCCCGTCTGTCTGACTCATGGTCCGGGCGGCATTCTGGAACGGGCGACGGCTCCGGCCTGCCGGGTGGTGCGGACGCTGACGGTGCGGCGGACACATCCGACCGCCGACGGCGCGATGGTTTACGACTTCGGGGAAAACATCGCCGGTAACTGCCGGATCGCAGCGTCGGGCGGCGCCGGTGCCATGCTGCGCCTGGTGCATGGAGAGAAACTCAACGCGGAGGGGGATCTGGACAACGGACATATCGGAATGTATACGCCGGCGCCGGATTTCCAGACCGATGTTTACGTCCTTGACGACCGGCCGGTGCAGGAGTGGGCGCCGACGTTTTCCTGCCACGGTTTTCAGTATGTCAAGGTCTTTGCCGAGGGCGGGGCGGAGTTGCAAGGCATCACCGCCCGGGTCATCCGCAGCAACTTTGACCGGATCGGCTGCGCCCGGTGTTCGGAGCCCGCGCTCAATGCTCTGACGCTTCTGGCGTTGCGTTCCTACGAAGCGAATTTCGTCAATACTCCGACCGACTGTCCGCATCGGGAGAAGATGGGCTGGACCGGCGACGCCCAGTTGTCCGCGGAACTGGGATTGTGGCATTACCGCGTGGGTGAAAATTATCGCGCCTGGTTGAAAAGCGTTCGCGACTGCCAGCGGGCGACCGGACAGATTCCGGGAACCGTGCCGTATTGCAACCACTGGCAGTTCGGTCCGGTCTGGGACGGCGCGTTGATCATTCTGCCTTACCAGGTCTGGCGTTTTACCGGAGATGAATCGATTGTGCGCGAAAATTACGTCGCCTGCAGGAAGCTGATGCGGTATTTCGCCGACATCGCGCTGGACGACATCATTCATTTCGGTCCGGGGGACTGGGCGCATCCCGGGCGGAGCGACGGTAACCCCGGCGGAATCACCGCCGCGGATCTGCGGTCCATCATTCCCGGCGCGGTGGACGCCACGGCTTATTATTACCGGTGCGCCGGCTATATGGCGGAAATGGCGCGGGTTGCCGGGACGCCGGAGGACCGGCGGGCGTTTGCGTCGTCGGCCGTCCGGATCAAAGCGGCTTTTCAGCGGGAGTTCTGCCGTCCGGGGGGACATTGTGCCGGGGATGAGGCAACGGCGCTGGGGCTGGCGCTGGATCATGGGTTGGTGGACGGTCCGGAACGAACCGCGATGGCGGCCCGGCTCGACGAACGGATGCGGTGCGTGGATTACCGGGCGGATTTCGGCATATCGGGCGCGAAAGCGGTGCCGCGCGCGCTGGCTGCGAACGGATATTTTGATACGGCTTTGCGGGTGCTTACGCAGCGCCGTTTTCCGGGCTGGGGCCACTGGCTGGTACGGGGCGCGACTTCGCTGTGGGAGTCCTGGGGCGGGGACAAATCCCGCAATCATGTCATGTTCGGCGATCCGGGCGCGTGGCTGTGGGAATATGCCGGCGGCATCCGGCCGGAGATTGCCGGGCCGGGGTTCGCCGTTTTCCGGGTGGAGCCGCCGGAGACGGAGCTTCTTTCCTGCTTTGAGGGGCGGCGCGAAGTGGCCGGGCGCGGGACGTTGAGCTGGGCATGGCAGCGGGAGGGCGCGGGGTGTGTCGGAGAACTGATGGTGCCGCCGGGGTGCGTTGCCCGGTTTCGCGCGCCCGGGGAATCCGGAGAGCGGTCTCTGGCGGGAGGCCGTCATATACTGCGGTGGCGGCGGGACGGGACGGTGTGAAGGATGGCTG
>CASFXO010000411.1 GCA_949298665.1 uncultured Lentisphaeria bacterium | reverse complement strand
ATCGTCACCTTCATCGGAACGGACCTGAAACCGACCGCCCGGCTGGTACTGCCCGCGCCGGTCGCCGCCATGGCGGCCCGGGGCGCCCGTGTCTACGCCGCCGCCATGGACGGCCACGTCTATGAACTGGAGAACGGCGGACTGCTGGGTCGCCTTCCCTTCCGTTACGCGCCCGACGACCCGGAAGCGCCGCCCATGGCTGCGGGCGAACAGCTGCTGATCCTCGGCTCCGGCAACAACCTTTATTTCCTGCGCTGACGAAAAAAGCGTCCGCACCGGAGAAATGCTCCCGGTCCGGACGCTTTCACCAGCCGCCTTCCCGCCTCATTGCGCGCCCGGCATGGCGTAGAGCGCGGCGATTTCCTGCGCCCACAGCGTATCGTCGATCGTTTCCAGAATCATCGGAATGCCGTCCAGCCGGGGATCCGCCATGATCCGGCGGAACGTCTCCAACCCCAGCGTCCCGAGGCCGATGCTCTGATGACGGTCGAGATGCCCCCCCAGTTTGCCCTTGGAGTCATTGAGATGCATGCCCGCCAGATGTTCGAAACCGATCAGCCGCCCGAACTGGTTCATCGTCCAGTCATACCCCTCCTCCGTCAGCAGGTCGTACCCCGCCGCGAAGGCATGGCAGGTATCCAGACAGACGCCGACCCGTCCGGGCCGGTCAATGAGTTCGATCAGCGTGGCCAGTTGCTCGAAGGAGTATCCGAGGTTGGACCCCTGCCCCGCGGTGTTTTCGATGACCGCCATGACGTTCGGCACGGTGTCCACCGCCTCGCGCACCCCATGGGCGATGTGCTCCAGACAATGGTGCTCGCCGATCAGGTTCAGATGGCTCCCGGGATGGAAGTTGAGCCGGATCAGCCCCAGCTGGTCGCAGCGCCGCATCTCGTCGATGAAGGCGGCCCGGGACTGCGCCCGCTTCGCGTCGTCCGGCTGACCGAGATTGATGAGATAACCGTCATGCGGCAGAATGTGTTCCGGCGCGAAGCCGCCTTTGCGGCAATTCTCCCGGAAGGCGGCAATCGATTCCTCCCGCAGCGGGGGGGACGACCACTGCCGCTGGTTCTTCGTGAACAGCGCGAACGCCTTCGCGCCGATGGCCGCGGCATTCAGAGGGGCGTTCTCCACGCCACCCGCCGCACTGACAGGCGCTCCGATGTATTTCATGCGAAAATCCACTCCGTCAGTTTCACAAAATCCTTCACCGCAACCTTGTCGGGACGGATTTCCAGCGGCATCCCCAGATGGGCGAATGCCGCCTGCACCTTTTCCCGGTCGTAATTCGCCCCGAGCACCTTGCCCATCTGCTTGCGGCGCTGGGCGAACGCGGTTTTCACCACCCCCGCCAGCCGACGGCGCAGCCGCAATTCCGGCGCGGGCCGGCGCAACGTGAAGGCCGCCACCGCCGAATCCACCTCCGGCGGCGGGAAAAACACCTCCGGCGGCACCTCCCGCAGAATGCGCACCTCATACGCCTGCTGCACCCGGACGCTCAGCGCGCCGTAGGCCCGACCGCCCGGCGGCGCGGCCAGCCGCTCAGCCATCTCTTTTTGCAACATGAACACCATGCCGTCCGGCATCCGGGGCAGTTCCAGCATCCGCGCCACAAAAATGCTGCTGATCGACTACGGCAGATTGGCAATCGCCCGAAACGGCCGGTCCGCCGGCAGAATCTTCGTAAAATCCACCCG
>CASFXO010000410.1 GCA_949298665.1 uncultured Lentisphaeria bacterium | reverse complement strand
CAGGTGTCCGCCGCCGACCTGCTGGTGGCAATTACCGAGGGTGGCGAAACCAGCTCCGTGCTGGGAACGGTGGCCGAGGCGACGCGGCGTGGCGCCCGGGCGTTTCTGCTCTTCAACAATCCGGCCGACCTGCTGGCGCAGCATCTGGAGCGCTGCCGGGAGGCGATCACCAATCCGGCGGTCACGGTGCTGGACCTCACCTGCGGTCCGATGGCCCTGGCCGGTTCGACCCGGATGCAGGCGACCACGTCGGAACAGCTCATTGCCTCGGCGGCGCTGGAGTTGATTTTCCGTCGTCTCACCGGAGACGGGGAACCCGCGCCGGATTTTGCGGAAGCCTTCGCCCGGCTGCTTTACGATCTGGAGAGCGACGCGGCCCTCTCCGGCATCGCCGAATTCATCGATTTCGAAAACGGCGTTTACCGGGCCGGCGGGCGGGTTACCTATTTTGCCGACGACTTCATGCTGGACATCTTCACCGACACCACCGAACGCAGTCCGACCTTCATGCTGCCCGGATTCCGGAAATGCGACGACACCGTTTCGCCCGTGCCCTGGGCGTTCGTCCGCAACCCGCTGTACGCCACACCGGAGGCGTTCCGGCGCGCGCTGGAGCGGGAGCCGCGCTGTCTTGAATGGACTCCGGCGGATTACCGCGCCATGGGCGCCGGACGGCGGCTGGAGGAACAGCCTCCCCGGATCTGCGCGGCGGAGCTGCTGAAGTTTCCCGTCGGCAACGAACCGCTGCCCGAGCGTTCCGCCACCGGCGGCGATGCGGCGGTGCTGGTCAGTTACGGGACGCCGGATGCGGCCTTGAAGTCCGCCTTCAAACAGGCGTCTTCCGGTTTCGCGCTGGCGGTGGGACTGGAATTCGGCCCGTGCCGCGGAGACGGCTGTCTGGTGCCGATGCTGCCGGTGCCGACTCGCATGCGGGTTTTCGAGCATCTCGGCGTCAAGCTGGCGCTCAATACGATTTCCACCGGCACCATGGTGAAGTTCGGCCGGGTCAGCGGCAACTGGATGAGTCATGTGGCGGTTTCCAACAAGAAACTGATCGACCGTGCCATCCGCCTGATCGCGGAACTGGGGGGACTGGAGTATCCGGAAGCCTGCCGGGCGCTTTTCCGCTCCATGGCCGAGCTGGAAACGCTGCCGCCCGGCGCCGAACGCCCCTCCGCCGTACAATATACGCTCCGGAAGCTCCGCAACCGTGCCGACTGACAACCGTTATTGCCGGAGATATGAAGTCAGAACCCGGGCGACGGTCTGCCGCAGCAGTTCCGGCGCCCGGCGGATGTTCTCCTCCAGGGGCCAGGTCGCGACGCGCGTTTCCGCCAGAAGCGTGAATCGCGTCCGCAGTAGCGCCGCGTCCGCCGCCAGTGCACCGGAAATCAACAGCGCCGGCACTCCGGCGGCGGCGGCATGCTCCGCAACCACCGCAGGCAGCTTGCCCTGTGCGGTCTGAGCGTCGGAACGACCTTCTCCGGTGATCACCAGCGTCGCTCCGGACAGAGCCGTGTCAAATCCCGTCAGTTCCAGCAGCAGTTCCGCCCCGGAACCGCCGATCCCGCCGAGAAAACGGCGACAGGCGAATCCCAGTCCGCCCGCCGCGCCGTCGACCGGCGTTTCTCCGGGATCGCCCGCCAGTTGCGCATAATGGCGCAGCGCCGCGTCGAAGCGCGGGATGTCCTCCGGCGTCATACCTTTCTGCGGACCGAAGACTTGGGCCGCCCCGGTCGGACCGCACAATGGATTGCGGACATCCACCACCAGGCGCAGACGCATCCGCAACGGCGGGGGCGGCAACATCCGGTCCAGCCGCAGCAACTCCGCTCCGGCTGCCGGAGCAGGCAATTCCTGTCCCGAACGGTCTGACAGCCGTGCGCCCAATGCCTGAAGCATCCCGAGCCCGCCGTCCACCGTGGCGCTGCCGCCCAGCCCGAGCCAGGCTTCGGCCACGCCGCATCGCTCCAGCTGCCGCAGGAGTTCCCCCACACCGTAACTGGTGGTGCGAAGCGGCGAAAGCTGATCCCGGGGCACCGCTTCGATGCCGCAGGCGTCGGCGCATTCGATCACCGCGCACCGGCCATTGTCCAGCAGCAGCGCTTCGCTTTCACAGGGGGCTTTCAGCGGGCCGGTGACGGTAAATCGCCGTCGGATACCCCCGCGGGCACTTTCCACGGCCTCCAGCGTGCCTTCGCCGCCGTCCGCCAGCGGGAAGCAGACGATTTCCGCCTCCGGGCAGGCCAGACGCACGCCGTCCGCCATGAAACGACAGACGTCGCGGCTGCGCAGACAGTGTTTGAATGAATCCGGAGCCAGAAGAATTTTCATGTTGTTACTGTAACTGCGGAATGTGTAAAAATCAATCAATTCCGGTGACGTTGTTTCCGGCGACTTTTCCCGGATTCCTCCGCGCTTCCGGTGGACGTTGCTGCCGAAAGCATGGTAAAATGCTGTAAAAAAACGTTTGCACTGCTGGAAAAAACGCGATGTAGCGTTATAATATCCTCAAAGAGTCTATCCCAA
>CASFXO010000409.1 GCA_949298665.1 uncultured Lentisphaeria bacterium | reverse complement strand
AACCGGGTCGGCGGCGCACTGGTTGCGGTTTCGGGAAAGAACGACGGCAGCTGGGAATTCGAGGTGTTCGCGTCCGATGTGGCGAACGCCTTTGCGCTTCCGGGCGGCCACGTGGCGGTTTACGAGGCGCTGTTTCTGTACACGGACAGCGATGCCGAACTGGCCACCGTCGTCGGACACGAAATCGGCCACGTGCTGGCGCGGCACGGCGGGGAGCGCATGACCCAGGCCGCCGTGCAGGAATGGGTCGGTGCGCTGCTGGGCGCGGCCACCGACAGCGGGGAGCTGGCCATGATCGCCTACGGGGCGGTCACCGAACTGGGCGTGATTCTGCCGTTCAGCCGCAAACACGAGTACGAGGCGGACTACATCGGGCTGCTGCTGATGGCGGATGCCGGTTACGATCCGGCGGCGGCGATCGCGTTCTGGAAGAAATTCTCACGGGAGAGCAGTGCCAGCCGGTTGGAGTCGTACTTTTCCACCCATCCGCTGGGCGAGGACCGGATCGCGGCGCTCGAAGAACATCTGCCGGAGGCCCGCGCCCGCTACGAGGCGGCTTCGGTGAAGCGGGGAACCGGCAACCGGCTCTCCGGCGTGGTCCGGACTGCGGCGCAATGACTTTCCGGCTCCGGGGGGGGAGGGGCGCGGAGCAGCGCCGGTTCCGGAGCCGGAGGAAAGCAGGGCGATCCGATGCTTTCTGATCAGCCGGTATTTTCTGATCAGAAGGGGTTGACAAGCGGGCCGCGGACGGCTATTCTTGACGGAAATCGATGTTGATCCCGCTCCGTCCGGGAGAAGCGACGCGGACGGAACGGCGCGCAAACCAGGGAGAAATGCATGATCTCGTTGCATATCAGTGAAGTCATTACCGCGGTTGTCTATTTCGGGCTGCTGATCTCCATCGGCATCACCTTCCGTACCTTCAGCTCGGACGCCGACGATTATCTCCGCGCGGGATGCCGGGGAACCTGGTGGCTGGTGGGCGCGAGCACGTTCATGGCCGGGTTCACCGCGATGACCTTCGTGGCGATTTCGGGACAGTCCTTCGTGGCCGGGTGGAGTCCGATGCTGATCACGGTGGGGGGCGCGGCGACGTTTCTGCTGCACGCGCTGTGGCTGGCGCCGAAATTCCGGCAGATGCGGGTGACCAGCAGCGGGGACGTGATGGTCGGGCGTTTCGGGCGTGCCGCCGAACAGTTCGTCGCCTATTACAGCATCATCGGCGGGATGTTCGGTTCGGCGTTGTCGCTGGTGGGGACGGCGACGTTCGTGTCGACGGTGTTCGGGTTCCGGCTGGATCTGCTGATCATCGGCGTCGGGGTGGCGATTACGATTTACTCCAGCTGCGCCGGGAGCTGGGGGGTGCTGGCGACGGACTTCGTACAGGGGTCGATGCTGGTACCGGTGACGACGGCGGTAACCATTCTGGCGCTGGTGCAGGTCGGCGGAGTGGGTAACATGTTTGAAATGATCGATCAGCAGGGATTGACGGAGGACTTCGCCCTGCTGAAGCCTGCCGGTCATGTTTACAAAACACCGGTGAAGATTACGGAAGGACTGTTTACGCCCGGCTGGCTGTGCGGACTGCTGTTTCTGAATTTCGTGGGGTCGACCGGACTTGGAGCGCGGTACATCTCGGTCAAGGACGGAAAGGAGGCGCGGAAGGCGGCGTTTTTCGTCACGTTCATGATGCTGCTGGG
>CASFXO010000408.1 GCA_949298665.1 uncultured Lentisphaeria bacterium | reverse complement strand
CGAGGATGTGCGCAACGAATACGAGGAATTGCAGAAGCGCATCGAGTATCTGCAGAACCTGCTGGCCAGCCGGGAAATGCGGCTCGGCGTGATCCGGGACGAACTGCTCGTGATCCGGGACAAATACGCCGATGCGCGCCGGACCGAAATCGTCATGGACGACAGCGACCTCAATATCGCGGACCTGATTCCGCGCCACAGCTGCGTGATCACGGTGTCCAGCACCGGCTACATCAAACGGGTGCCGGCCGACACCTACCGCACCCAGCATCGCGGCGGCAAGGGCATCATCGGCATGGAAACCCGCGATGAGGATCATGTGGAGCACCTGTTCAATGCCGACAGCCACGACCTGATTTTCTTCTTCACCGACCGCGGTTTCATGTACTGGCTGAACGTCTATGAAATTCCCGAGGGGTCCCGGACCGGCAAGGGCAAGGCGATCGTCAATATGATCAAGGTCGAACCCGGCGAGAAGATTCGGGCGATGCTGACCGTGCACCCCGAGGAATTCGAGGAGCCGAACAAGTACATTGTCATGGCCTCCCGTCGCGGCTATATCAAGAAGACCGCGCTGTCGCTTTTCAGGAATCTCCGGCGCACCGGTTTGCGCGCGCTGATCATCGAAGAGGACGACGATTTGATCGGTGCGGCGGTCAGCGCCGACGGGGATGAAATTCTGCTGTCCACCCGGCTCGGCATGGCGTGCCGCTTTGATCAGACCGATGAGCAGATCCGTCCGATGGGCCGGACCGCCCGCGGCGTGACCGGCATGCGGTTCAAACTGGCCGGCGACGATGTGGTGGCCATGGAGGTGATCCGCGAAAAGGTGGATGATGAATTGCCGGTTGCGGATGACGAGGAAGAACTTTCCGAGGTGGAAGAAGGCGTTGAAGGCGACGACGCGCCGGCCTCGGGCAGTGGTCCGGAAATTCTGGTGGTTACCACCGGAGGTATGGGCAAACGCTCTTTCGTCAGTACCTACCGGAAAACCAACCGCGGCGCCAAGGGCGTGGCCAGCATCCGGCTCCGCGACGGGGAATTCGTGATCAACGCGTTGCAGATTGAGCATGACGATGAAATTCTGCTGACCACCGAGCGCGGGCAGCTGGTACGGATTCCCGCCGGGGAAATCCGCACCGTCGGACGCAATTCGAAAGGCGTCCGCATCATGAATCTGAACCGGGGCGACCGGATCACCGGCGTGGCCCGTCTGGTCGAAGTGACGCCGGAGGACCGTTCCGAGGCGTCCGAAGCAGCGGACGGTACCATCCGCGCCGGAGTATCCGCGGCGTCCGCGAAACCGTCGGAACCGGCAGTGGATGCCGATGAGGACAACGGCCCGGGCGTGGAGGACTCCATGGATGAATGATGCCGCATCCGCCGCTGGAGACGGTTGCGGATGTGGCCGGTCATGCCCTCCGGGAACGGAGGGCGGAAATCTCCGTCTGACGGCGGAGATTTTATTTTTCCGAGACGGTCCGGGGCAGACGGGAGCGTGGAAGAGATGAAGAGAACGGAAATCATGGGAATCGTCAACGTGACGCCCGATTCCTTTTCCGACGGCGGCACGTCGGCGACGACGGAGGCGGCGGTGGACAAGGCTTTGCGTCTGCTGGACGAGGGGGCCGACCTCATCGATGTCGGCGGGGAATCCACCCGTCCCGGGGCGCTGGAAGTACCGGCGGCGGAGGAGATCGCCCGGGTGGCGCCGGTGATTCAGCAACTGAAGCGGCTGCGTCCGGATTGCGTCATCAGCGTGGATACGCGCAAGAGTGCGGTGGCGCGGGCCGCTTTGAATGCCGGAGCGACGATCGTCAATGACGTCAGCGGGTTGAGTTTTTCGTTGGATATGGCGGCGACGGCGGCGGCGTTCGAAGCGCGATTGATCATCGGGCATACCCGCGGGACGCCCGAGCGGATGCGGCGTCCGGAAAACTGCCGCTATGCCGACGTGACGGCGGCGGTCTGCGCTTTCTGGACCGCCCGGGCGGAGGCGGCGGAACAGGCCGGAGTGAAACGGGAGAACCTGTTGTTCGACCCCTGTCTGGGATTTGCCAAGACGGCGGAGCAGGACTGGACGCTGCTGCGGCAAATGGAGGAATTGCGCCGGGTGGGACCGGTGTTGATCGGACATTCGCGGAAATCTTTTCTGGGCGCTCTTCTGGGCGAACCGGAGCCGCTGCGGCGGGAGGCGGGGACGCTGGCGGTGTCGCTTCACGCCCTGATGCACGGCGCGGCGATGGTGCGGGTGCATGACGTGCGGGCGACGGCGGAGGCTTTCCGGGTGTGGCGGCATCTTGCCGGAGACGGTCCGGAAAATCCCGGCGGCGGGTGTTGCAAGGAACGTTGCGGGGAGATATATTAACGGAAACGGGAAAGTTCGGGAAAACGGAGCGGAAAGCAACTCGTGGATTGGACGTCTTATCAGGCATACTTTGAACTGCTGATGCGGTATCTGCGGCCGACACTGGAAGTCGGCTTGATCGCGTTTCTGATTTACAAGGTTCTCTACTTCATGCGGGGTACCCGCGGGGCTTACGTGCTGACCGGATTGATTACCGTGCTGCTGGGGTTGTCGATTGCTTCCGACGCGCTCAAATTCGAGGTGATCAACTGGTTGATCGAAGGCTTCTGGGGGATTCTGGCGACGGCGGTGATCGTGATTTTCCAGCCGGAACTGCGCCGGGCCTTCGCTCAGCTGGGGTCGTATACCTTTCTGCGCGGCAAGCGGCAGCGGGAGGTGATCGGCGAGATCGTGGCCGCCGCGGTGGACATGTCCCGACGGAAATGCGGGGCGCTGATCGTTTTCGAGCGGCGGATCGGACTGCGGACATTCGAGGAGGACGCGGTGAAGCTGGATGTGAAGGTCAACGCCATGGTGCTGGAATCCATCTTCTTTCCGAAATCGCC